>NZ_JASJVI010000002.1:0-146107 GCF_035019865.1 Cryobacterium sp. 10I5 | reverse complement strand
GGATTCCGATCCGGGGCGACACTGCGTTAACCGGCGGATGCCGTCGACCGGTAGTCCAACCGGGGCCCGCCCGCGCCCCGGACGGACTTAGTATGCTCTTACACTCACTGGAACGGTATGCTAATCAAATGGATTTCCCCGGAAAGACGCGGCCGAAGCGTCGATCGGTGCAGAGCGAGGCGACCAGGACCGAGATCCTCGACGCGGCCGAGCGCCTCATGCTCGAGCGCGGGTATATCGCGGCCTCCGTGGCAGCGATCGCCGCGGAGGCCGGTGTCGCGGTGCAGACCATCTACAACTCCGTGGGCCTCAAGGCGGACCTCCTCGCTGCCGTGCTCGAACGCGGCGCCACGGGGCCCGCCGGCCTGGGGGAGTCCGCGCATGAGCATCCGGTTTCGGTACCCCGGTCGGGGAGCGGACCGCGCTCGGCTACCGACATCATCCGCCTGCTCGTCGATTGGTGCGTTGAGACGAACGTGCGCACCGCCGCCATGCGGAGGGTCGTCTCACAGGCAGCGGGGGTGGACGCCGACGTGGCTCGGCTCGAGCTGCGCCAGTCCGCGCGATTGCTGCACAACTTCAGCCAGACGGCAACGGCGTTGCGCGACCGCCATGCGCTGCGGAGCGGCCTGAGCGACCACGAGGCCGCCGCGGCGATCTGGGCACTGGCCCACCCGCAGGTCTACCGCTCGCTCGTCCTCGACCTGGACTGGTCGGTCGGTGCATACCGGGAGTGGCTTGCGAACACGCTGAGGGCCACACTTTTCTGAGCGTCCCGGCTGGTCGCCGCGCGAGAATATACTAGATAACTGGCCCGGTCGGGCCGAACCCCTCCCACGAACATTCCGAACGGACTATTGCTGTGCTCAGTGTGCAAAACCTCGAAATCAGAGTCGGGGCGCGCGTGCTCATGGAAGACGTCAGTTTCCGCGTCTCCGCCGGCGACAAGATCGGCCTCGTCGGCCGGAACGGTGCGGGAAAGACGACCCTCACGAAGACGCTCGCGGGCGAGACGATGCCGACGCACGGCCAGATCGACCGGTCAGGTCAGATCGGCTACCTTCCCCAGGACCCCCGCTCCGGTGAGCCGACGATGCTCGCGCGCACGCGGATCCTCGATGCGCGCGGCCTCGGCACGATCTCGCTCGGCCTCTACCAGGCCGGTCTCGACATGGGCAGCGACGACCCCAAGGTCGCCGCTAAGGCCATGAAGGTCTACGGCAACCTGACCGACCAGTTCAACGCCCTCGGCGGCTATGCCGCGGAGGCGGAAGCCGCCTCGATCGCGAGCAACCTGAACCTTCCGGACCGGATCCTCGACCAGGAGCTGCAGACGCTCTCCGGAGGCCAGCGCCGCCGCATCGAGCTCGCCCGCATCCTCTTCTCCGCCGCGGAAACGATGATCCTCGACGAACCGACCAACCACCTCGACGCCGATTCCGTCGTCTGGCTCCGTGAGTTCGTCAAGAACTACCGCGGCGGTGTCATCATCATCTCGCACGACATCGAACTCGTCGGCGAGACCGTCAACCGGGTGTTCTACCTCGATGCGAACCGCATGGTCATCGACATCTACAACATGAACTGGAAGAACTACCAGCGCCAGCGCCTCGCGGACGCCGACCGTCGCAAGAAGGAACGTGCCAACGCCGAGAAGAAGGCGTCCACCCTGCAGCTGCAGGCCGCCAAGTTCGGCGCCAAGGCGAGCAAGGCCGCAGCGGCCCACCAGATGGTCGCCCGGGCAGAGAAGCTGCTCTCCGGACTCGACGCCGTGCGTGCCGTTGATCGCGTGGCCAAGCTGCGCTTCCCGGTGCCGGCGCCGTGCGGTCGCACACCGCTGATGGCAAACGACCTGTCCAAGAGCTACGGTTCGCTCGAGATCTTCGCAGCGGTCGACCTCGCGATCGACCGCGGGTCCAAGGTCGTCATCCTCGGCCTCAACGGTGCGGGCAAGACCACGCTGCTGCGGATGCTCGCGGGCGTCGACAAGCCGGACACCGGCACGATCGTCCCCGGCCACGGTCTGCGCATCGGGTACTACGCGCAGGAGCACGAGACCATCGACGTCAAGCGCAGCGTGCTACAGAACATGGTGTCCTCGTCACCGAACATCACCGAGATGGAGGCCCGCCGGGTCCTCGGCTCGTTCCTGTTCACGGGTGACGATTCCGACAAGCCGGCCGGGGTCCTCTCCGGTGGAGAGAAGACCAGGCTCGCCCTCGCCATGATCGTCGTGTCCGGCGCCAACGTGCTGCTTCTCGACGAACCCACCAACAACCTCGACCCCGCGAGCCGCGACGAGATCCTCGACGCGCTCGCGCACTACGAGGGTGCCGTCGTCCTGGTCAGCCACGACGAGGGCGCCGTCGAGGCGCTCAACCCGGAACGTGTGCTGATCATGCCTGAGGGCACTGAGGACCACTGGAACAAGGACTACCTCGACCTGATCATGCTGGCCTAGTCGCCAGCAACCATCCGTCGGTGCGTGCTCGCGAGCGGTGCGTGCTCGCTGCTAGTGCGTGCTGTCGATGAGGTCGTCTTCGACCTCTGCGTCCGAGCGGGGCTTGGCGGCCACGCGGCGGGCGCGTTCCGCTGCGCGGGTGCGTTCCTCGGGGTCGTCCGCGTTGAGAGCGCGGAACTCCTGGCGAACCGCCCAGGCGAGCCCGATGAAGCCGAGCAGGGCGAACAGCATCCACTGGAACGCGTAGGACAGGTGTGATCCCTCGTCCGCGACGGGCCGGGTCACGCCGGCGGGCCGGGTGGCCGGCGCGGGGTCCTCGGACGCCATCAGCCCGTATGCCGCGGTATAGGTCGGCGCGCCGACCCGTTCGGCGACGTCGGCGAGATGGATCGTGGCGATCTGGTTACCGCTCGCCGTGCGCCCGGGAAGGGTCGGCTCCCCGGCCTTGAGCCGGGCGATGACGGTGACTTCACCGGACGGAGCGGCGGGAACCGGTCCGGGGGCATCCGCTGTCTCGCCGGTCGGGACCCAGCCGCGATCGACGACGAAGACGGTGCCGTCGGCGAGGAGCAGCGGGGTGAGCACCTCGAAACCGGGGTGCACGTTCATCGGGCGGTTCCGCACGATCAGCTCATCGGTGGCGAGATAGGTGCCCGTCATCGTCACCGGGAGCCACTTCTGCGACTCGTTGAACGAATCGAGGCTAGGCAGGGCTTCGGTCAGGCTCACCGGCGTGTGGTCGTAGTTCGCGTCGACCTTGTTGATCTCGACGAGGGCCTCGTTACGCCTGGCGAACTGCCACATGCCCAGGCCGGCGCACGCGGCGCCGAAGATGATGGTCAGCACGAGGTATCCGGCCCACCGTCGGGTGAACGCGAACTTCCAGCCGATCATGACGGGTTCGTCCCGACGGCGGCATGGCCCGGAGTCGTGCCCGGCGCAGCGTCGAGCGCGACGACAGCCACTGGAAAGTCCCTGGCGCTCAGGAATTCTCGGAGGAAGTCGACGTGCCCGGAGCAGGCGAGCCACGTCTTCACCCGGTCCTCGGCGTGGATGCGCGGATTGCGCCAGTCGATGCGCCACGTAGCGTCGTCCTGGCACCCTGCCCGGGAACACCGGGGGATCTCGAGGTCGTCGTCGAAACCGATCATGCGGCCTCTGCCGGGCCGCGCGACCCATCCGGGCGCGCGGAGTTCGATTCAGCCGAGGTTGCTTCAGCCGACCCGGGTTCCGCCGATGCGTGGGCCTCTGACGCGGGTCCCCGATACGACTCGGACTGCCCGCGGTACAGCTGCACGGCGCCGGGGCGTACGACGGTGCTTGCCTCGCCCGTGCCGTGGACGTTCGCGATGATCATGGCGAAATACGGAAGCACGATCGCGCCGGCGGCGCAGACCAGAAGCCACCAGCCGTGCACGAAAAGCATCAGGACGATGCACACCATCCGGATGCCCATGGTGACGGAGTACTTGATCATCCGGGCGTGTCGTTCGGCCTCCGGAGACGGAGGCAGGGAAGTGATCGACTGCTGTTTCATACTCTCATCGCTTCGGTCAACCGGTCGAGGTTTTGCCTGATAAGCCTACGTCTCGCCCGGTCTGTGGGATGACACCGTAAACTGGAATATACGTGCGTACGGCTGGTCGTTCGCTGGGAATAGATTGGAACCGGATGCCTTCCGTCAGGACCGTTCTCGTGACCGGGGGCAACCGCGGGATCGGCTTTGCCATCGCCGAAGAATTCGTACGCCAGGGCCACCGCGTGGCGGTCACCGCCCGCTCCGGGTCCGGCCCGGAGGGCACCCTCACGGTGCGGGCCGACGTCACGGACGCCGCATCGATCGACGCCGCGTTCACCGAGATCGAGGCGTCCCTCGGACCGGTCGAAGTGGTCGTGGCCAACGCCGGAATCACCAAGGACACCCTCCTGATGCGGATGACCGAGGACGACTTCACCTCGGTGATCGACACGAACCTGAGCGGTGCCTTCCGCGTCGTCAAGCGCGCGTCCAAGGGCATGCTCAAGGCCAGGTTCGGCCGGATCGTGCTGATCTCGAGCGTGGTCGGCCTCTACGGTTCCGCCGGGCAGGTCAACTACTCCGCCTCCAAGAGCGGGCTGGTCGGGCTCGCCCGCTCCGTCACGCGCGAACTCGGTGCCCGCGGCATCACCGCGAACGTCGTCGCGCCCGGCTTCATCGAGACCGAGATGACCGCCGAGCTTTCCGATGCCGTTCAGGCCGAGTACAAGAAGAACATCCCGGCAGGACGCTTTGCGTCTGCCACCGAGGTCGCGAAGGTCGTCACGTGGCTCGCGGGCGACGACGCCGGGTACATCTCCGGTGCCGTGATCCCGGTCGACGGCGGTCTCGGCATGGGTCACTGACCAGGTCAGCGATACGCCTACGGCGACATGGAGGTCGGCGCGACCCTGCGCGAGACCCTCGCCTCACGCAGTAGCCTCAGGAGATTCGGGCAGTAGTGGTGGCTACCTCAGGAGATCCGTGCTGCCGGGAGGGATCCGCCGCACTGGTCCGCGGACCTGAGGCGCTCGCCCGGGCGGATCTCCTGAGGTAGCCACCGGCGATGCTTACTCTCGTCTGCAGGTGTGAAACTTGAGACGATCAGCCATAAATTAGATGAGCAAGTCTCGTATTCCTGTTCGGTTCGGGGTAGAATCGGGGTATGGCAGGACCTACGGATCCCCAGTCACACACCCCGCAGACACCCGATTCCGGGGCCGCGGAAGACCAGCCCACCGTCGGTGTCGAGCCTCCCGATCCCGTTGCGGTTGCCGAAGGCTTCGAGGGCGCTGACGGGCTGGCCGGGTCGGTTCCGTCGGTGCATGCGGATGCTGTCGCCAGGCTCAGTGAAGCGCGTTCGGCCCTCGCAGACGCTTTGGCGGCAATCCCGATCGGGTTACTCAGTGATGCGGAAGCTGTCACGGCTCTGAAAGAGGTCGAAGCGATCGGTCGGACGGTGGATGCGGCCCGGGTGACCACCGCAACCGATGTGGACCGGCGGGCACGGGTGCTCGGCCGCGAAGGGCTGGCGTGGCGGATGGGCTGCCGGGGGCCGTGGGATGTCCTCACCCGGGTGACGCGGGTGTCTGCCCGGGAAGTGAAGCGCCGCATCAAGCTCGGTGATGCGGTGTTGCCCCGCCGGGCGGGCCTGGCGGTGTTGCCGCCGTTGTTCCCGGTCGTGGGGGCCGCCCTGGCGGCGGGGGATATCGGTGAGGAGGCGGCCGAGCTGATCACGACGGGGCTGGGGTCGGTCAGTCACCGGGCGGTCCCGGCGGAGGTCGAGGTCGCCGAGCGTGCCCTGGTCGCCACGGCGGCCGGGTGGATCACCCCGGAAACGGAGATCCTCGCCGGGGCCGGGGTGCCCGCGGCTGCGGACCTGATCCGCGGCATGGTGCTGCAGTGGCAGGCCATCCTCGACCCCGACGGGATGCTGCCCCAGGAAGACCTGTTCGAAGCGAAATCGAACATCGGCTTCGGCCAACTCAAGAACGGCCTGTACCCGGTGAAGGGTGGGGTGACGCCGGAGCTCTTCGGGATGATGAACACCCTCTTCGACGCCTTCCTCAGCTTCCACGCCCGGCCGGCATCCCCGACCGAGGAGGAGCAGGCGCGGATGGACTCGGGGCAGATGATTCCCGGGGCCGAGTCATCGGGCACCGGTGACGACGTCGACGCCGGTACGGGCCCGGAGCTCGACGTGATCGAGGCCGAGCTGCGGGAGCGGCGCGCGGATAGCCGCACGGGCGGGGAGAAACGTGCGGACATCCTTCGGGCGTTGTTCGAGCATGCCGCCCGGGACGAGGACACGCCCAGCATGGGTGGGTCGGCGCCGACGGTGATGGTGCATGTGAACGCCGCCGACCTTGCCGCGGGGGTCGGCGTCGGGTGGATCGACGGTGTCGAAGCTCCGGTCTCGCTCAAGACGGTGCACCAGCGGATCTGTGACGGCGGCTTCCAAGGGGTGTTGTTCGGGGATGACAACCAGGTCCTCAAGCTGGGTCCGGAGCGAAGGTACTTCAACCGGGCGCAACGTCGGGCGATCACCGCCCGGGATGGCGGCTGCATCATCCCCGGTTGCAAGGCCCCCGCACACTGGGCCGAAGTGCACCACGTGAAGCCGTGGGCGCAGAACGGGCCCACCACGGTCGACAACGGTGTCTTACTGTGTTGGTTCCATCACCACACGATCGATACCTCGGGGTGGGAGATCCGCATGGTGAAGGGATCACCACAGGTGCGAGCTCCCGGGCTCATTGACCCGCAGCGGCTGTGGCGGCCGCCGAACCGGCACCGCGCCCACCAGGTCCTCACCGGACCACCCAACCGCGACTGAGTCCACCTGACACGGCGGCGCGTGGTGCGGAAGCGCTAGCCGCGGAGGCCGAGGATGGGAAGGACCTGGCTGAGGTCGCAGATGTCGATCGCGACGTCCGCCTTGGCCCGAACGAGAGGCTTCGCGTTGAACGCGATGCCGAGGCCCGCGACGTGCATCATCTTCAGGTCGTTCGCGCCGTCGCCGACGGCGACGGTCTGGGGGAGTGCGACGCCGAGTTCCGCCGCCCATTCCTGGAGGGTGTCCGCCTTCGCGGTCGCGTCGATGATCGGCCCGACCAGGTTGCCGGTGAGGTGGCCGTCGGCGACCTCGAGCCGATTGGCTCGCCAGTGGTCGATTCCGAGGCTCTCCGCGAGCGGATCGAGCACTTCGTGGAAGCCTCCCGAGACGACCCCGATGCGACTGCCGTGGGCGTGCAGGCCGGCGATGAGCTCGTGGACGCCCGGAGTCGGGCGCACCAGACGGCCGACCTCGGTGAAGACGCTCTCCGGCAGCCCGGCGAGCGTCTTCACCCGGGCACGGAGGCTCTGGGCGAAGTCGATCTCGCCGCGCATGGCCTGTTCGGTGACCGCGGCGACGAGTTCGAGCGAACCCGCGGCATCCGCCAGGAGTTCGATGACTTCGTTTTCAATCAGGGTGGAATCGGAATCGAGGACGACCAGGAAACGAGGGGGACGGGTCACGGGTGTACGTGCACGCCCTTGCCGACCACGGTGATGCCGGACTCGGTGACGCTGAATCCACGCGCGAGGTCGCGATCCTTGTCGACGCCGACGGTGGCCCCTGCGGCGACGACGACGTTCTTGTCGAGGATGGCCCGACGAACGGTCGCGCCGGGCAGGATCTGCACCCGGTCGAAGAGGATCGAGTCGGCGATGTGGGCGCCGGAATCGATCGCCACCCACGGCCCGAGCACGCTGCGCTCGATGTGGGCACCGGAGATGACGCAGCCGAGGGACACGATCGAGTCGATCATCGTGCCGAGCGAGCCACGGCCGTCCCGGACGAACTTGGCCGGCGGCGAGTTGAGCTGCTGGCTGAAGATCGGCCACTTCTGGTTGTACAGGTTGAAGACCGGGAGCGCGCTGATCAGGTCCTGGTGCGCCTCGAAGAAGGAGTCGATGGTTCCCACGTCGCGCCAGTAGTACCGGTCGCGATCGGTGGAACCCGGAACTTCGTTGCGCTGGAGGTCGTAGACACCGGCCTCACCGCGGGACACGAAGTCGGGAATGATGTCCCCACCCATGTCGTGGCTCGAGTCGGTTCGTTCGCCGTCACGCAGCACGGCCTCGATCAGGGCGTCTGCGTTGAAGACGTAGTTGCCCATGGAAGCGAACACCTCGTGCGGTGCGTCGGCCAGACCGACGGCGTCCTTGGGCTTCTCGCGGAACTCGCGGATGTGGTCCGGAGTGGCTCCGTCGACCTCGATGACGCCGAACTGGTCGGCGAGGCCGATCGGCTGGCGGATCGCAGCGACGGTGGCCTGCGCCCCCGAGGCGATGTGGGCGGCGATCATCTGACTGAAGTCCATGCGGTACACGTGGTCTGCACCGACGACGACGACGATGTCGGGCTTCTCGTCGTGGATCAGGTTGAGGCTCTGCAGGATCGCGTCCGCAGAACCGGAGAACCAACGCTTGCCGAGGCGCTGCTGCGCGGGGACGGAGGCGATGTATGAGTTGAACAAGCCGCCGGAGACATGCCAGGTCTGTGAGACGTGACGGTCGAGGCTGTGCGACTTGTACTGCGTCAGGACGACGATCTGGGTCAACCCGGAATTGATCAGGTTGGACAGTGCGAAGTCGATGAGCCGGTAGTTGCCGCCGAACGGTACGGCCGGCTTTGCGCGGTCCTCCGTCAACGGCATCAGTCGTTTGCCCTCGCCACCAGCGAGTACGATTCCAAAGATCTTCTTCGATGCCATGTCTTTACAGTAAGGGCATCCGGGGCCGGGGCCACCCGAAAACGGTGTGTCGGACGCGATGCTGCGCTAGTTTTATTTTCATGCGAGTCGATCTGTTGACAAAGGAATATCCACCAGAGATCTACGGCGGGGCCGGCGTGCACGTCGCCGAGCTCGTCAAGGCCCTCCGTACCGACATCGATGTCGTGGTGCGCTGCTTCGGTTCGCCGCGCGACGAGCCGGATACCTTCGCCTACGGCGTCCCCGCCGAGCTCGCCACGGCGAACGGTGCCCTGTCGACGCTCGGCGTCGACCTGTTGATGGCCCAGGACGCCGCGGGCACCGATATCGTGCACTCGCACACCTGGTACGCCAATGGCGCCGGGCACCTCGCAAAGCTCCTCCACGGCGTCCCTCATGTCGTCACCGCGCACAGCCTCGAGCCGCTCCGGCCGTGGAAAGCCGAACAGCTCGGCGGCGGCTACCGGGTCTCGAGCTGGATCGAACGCACGGCGTTCGAGGCAGCGGATGCCGTCATCGCCGTGAGCGGTGGCATGCGGGCGGACATCCTCCGCAGCTACCCGGCACTCGACGAGTCCCGGGTGCACGTCGTCTACAACGGCATCGACCTCGAGAAATGGAAGCCGACCGCGGACGAAGACATCGTTCGTTCGCTCGGCATCGACCCCACCCGGCCCTCGGTCGTGTTCGTCGGACGGATCACCCGGCAGAAGGGTCTGCCGTACCTTCTCCGTGCTGCAGCGTCACTCCCGCCTGAGGTCCAGCTCGTCCTGTGCGCCGGGGCACCGGATACCGCGGAGATCATGGCCGAGGTGACGGCGGGAGTCAGGGCGCTGCAGGCCGAGCGCACCGGCGTCGTCTGGATCCCCGAACACCTGTCCCAGCACGACCTCTCTGCCGTACTGACCGCCGGGACCGTCTTCGTCTGTCCCTCGGTCTACGAGCCGCTCGGCATCGTCAACCTCGAGGCGATGGCCTGCGGCCTCCCCGTTGTCGGGTCGGCGACGGGCGGCATCCCCGAGGTCGTCGACGACGGCGTCACCGGACGCCTCGTTCCCCTCGACCAGGTCTCCGACGGAACAGGAACGCCGATCGACCCCGATCGTTTCGTCGCCGACCTCGCCGGCACCCTGATCGAGGTCCTCGCAGACCCCGACCGCGCCGCGGAGATGGGCAGGGCTGGCCGGATCAGGGCCGAGCAAAAGTTCAGCTGGAGCCAGATCGCCACGAGCACGCGGGAGATCTACGCCGGGTTGCTCTGAGGCCCGCCCGGCGTGCCGGCGCGTCGGCGTCGGCAGATAACATGGATGCATGGTCAACGTTCTTCACTTCACCGACGTCTCCGTCGTCCGGGCTGGCACAACCATCCTCGACTCAGTGAACTGGAGTGTTGATGACGATCAGCGCTGGGTGATCCTGGGCCCGAACGGAGCAGGAAAGACCACACTCCTGCAGATCGCCGCCGCGATGCTGCACCCCACCAGGGGCACCGCAGAGGTGCTCGAAGAGCCGATCGGCGGCACCGACCTGTTCGAGCTGCGTCCGCGCATCGGCTTCGCGTCGACAGCGCTCGCGCGCAAGGTTCCGGCCGGGGAAAAGGTGCTCGACGTCGTCATGACCGCCGCGTACTCGGTGACCGGTCGCTGGACCGAGGAATACGAGACCATTGACGAGCGTCGTGCCCAGCGTGTCCTCCAGGAATGGCGACTCGACCACCTCGCCGACCGCACCTTCGGAACCCTGAGCGACGGCGAACAGAAGCGCGTCCAGATCGCCCGCTCGATCATGACCGACCCCGAACTGCTCCTGCTCGACGAACCGGCGGCCAGTCTCGACCTCGGCGCCCGCGAAGAACTGCTGCGCCTTCTCGGCGGCTATGCCCTCGAGGCGAGCTCCCCGGCGATCATCATGGTCACCCACCACGTCGAAGAGATCCCGTTGGGCTTCACCCACGCCCTGCTGCTTTCCGGCGGTCGGGTCGTCTCGGCAGGCCCGTTCGCCGAGTCGCTCACGGCGGACACCCTCACCGAAACGTTCGGCCTGCCGATCGACCTCGGCCAGGATGGCGGCCGTTTCACGGCCCGTGCGGCCTGACGCCGGCTTCTGCTAGACTCGACAGTCGGTCCTCGGGCCGTGCAACTTTTTCCTGCCGCCGTTCCCCGGTCCACCCGGTCCGGACCGGCGCAACTCATATAAGGAAGTTTTCATGAAGTCTGACATCCACCCCACCTACACCCCCGTGGTCTTCCGCGACCTCGCGTCGGGTGCGACCTTCCTGACCCGTTCGACGGTCTCGAGCGCCAAGACGATCGAGTGGGAAGACGGCACCACCTACCCCGTCATCGACGTGGAAATCTCCTCCGAGTCGCACCCGTTCTACACGGGCAAGCAGCGCATCATGGACTCCGCCGGACGCGTGGAGAAGTTCAACTCCCGCTACAAGGGCTTCGGCAAATAAGACCGACGCACTCAAGCGCGACTTAGAAAAGGCGAGCAGCCCTGGCTGCTCGCCTTTTCTGTACCCGCGCTACCGCTCAGGCCACGCGCCGGTCGCGACGAACTTCGGGTCGCGTTCGCGGCGCATGTAGTCCTGGAAGCGCTCCGCCTGCTGCATCGACCACTGCACCTGCAGCTCGTGCAGCTCGGCGACCGTGCCAGGCAGCACCGCGACGTGCGCCTTGGCGATGGCCTGGGCGACCCTCCCAGCGGCGATCGCGTCCGCGCCGGCGTCATGGGCGTCGTCGAGGGAAACCCCGTAGTAGGCGCTCGTGACCTCGAGCGTGCGCTTGCCCTTACGGTAGCGGTCCACCTGCTTGTCGATCACCAGCGGGTCGACGACGGGTGAGGGGGAGACGAGCGGTGCGACGCCATAGCGCAGTGCCTCCCGGTTGAGCAGGGAGAGGTCGTAGGGAGCGTTGTACGCGACGATCGGAAGGCCCCGGCCGAGCAGCTCGCGGATGGTCGCGACGATCTCCGTGACGCCTTCCCCGGCGACGCGGCCGTTCGCGACGGCCTGGGCGGTCGTGATGCCGTGCACGTTGGTCGCCTGTTCCGGGATCTCGACGCCGGGGTCGAGAAGCCAGTCGATGCGTTCGACGACGGCCCCCGAGACATCGATCACGGCCACCGTCGCCGAGACGATGCGACTCGTCTCCACGTCGATTCCGGTCGTTTCGAGGTCGAAGACGGCGAGGGTGTCACTCCAGTTGCTCATGGGGCCAGCCTAGGGCCGACCGCCGACATCCACGGGGAGTCACCGCCGTCCGCCGCGCGCGTCACCGTAAACTGGAGCGGATGATTGTTCCTTCGCCATACGACGCCCAGCTCGCCCGCATCCCGGTGAGCGTCCACACCGTCCCGGTGCTCGGGACCGACACCCGTTACTGGGAGTACGGGGATCCGGCTGCAACGACGACGATCGTGATGGTGCACGGCTTCCGCGGTGACCATCACGGCCTCGAGCCCGTTGTCGCCCAGCTCGCGGGGTACCGGATCCTCTCGCCCGACCTGCCCGGCTTCGGTGAATCGGCGCCCCTCACGGCCCTGGCGCACGATGTGCCCGGCTACTCTGAGTGGCTCAGGGGGTTCGTCGCTGCGGTCGCCCCGACCGGGCGCACGGTGATCCTCGGGCACTCCTTCGGCTCGATCATCGTGGCCTCCGCCGTCGCCGGCGGGCTGCCCGCCGATGTCGTCGTGCTGGTCAACCCGATCGCGGCGCCGGCCCTGTCCGGCCCCCGCGGCATCCTCACCCGACTCGCGGTGTTCTACTACTGGTCGGCGGCCGCCCTTCCAGAACGGCTCGGCTTCGCCCTGCTTCGCAACCGCGTCATCGTGCGCGTGATGAGCATCGCGATGGCCAAGACCCGTGACCCCGCCCTGCGCCGCTGGATCCACAACCAGCACGACCGGTACTTCTCTGCCTTCTCCGATCGCCGGGTCGTGCTCGAGGCCTTCCGCGCCTCGGTCGGAAGCGATGTCAGCGAATTCGCCGCACGCATCCCGCAGCGCACCCTGCTGATCGCGGCGGACAAGGACGACATCACCCCCGTCGAGGCCCAGTACCGGCTGCGCGGGCTGTTCCCCGACGCGCGTCTCTATGTCATCCCCAACGTGGGGCATCTCATCCACTATGAAGTCCCCGCCGAAGCGGCGGAACAGCTGCGTCGCTTCCTCGACGAAACGGCATCCTCATGAACGGCCGGCCGGCATGAGAATCGTGTTCGACTGCCGCTACACCCGGTTCGACCGGCACGACGGCATCAGCCGCTACACCTCCGAACTCGTCACCGAGCTCAGCAGGCTGCACACGGTGACGATGCTCATCAGCGACCACCGGCAGCTCGCGATGCTGCCCGCACTCCCGTGGCAGCTCGTGAACGCGCCCACCAGCATCCGTGAACCCCTCGTCGCCCTCAGCGTCAACCGGCTGCACCCCGATGTCGTCTTCAGCCCGATGCAGACCATGGGATCGTGGGGCCGCAACTACCGGCTGCTGCTCACCGTGCACGACCTGATCTACTACCGCAACCGAACACCCCCGCGCGACCTGCCCGGCTTCATCCGGCTGCTCTGGCGGCTCTACCACCTGTCCTGGTGGCCCCAGCGGATGCTGTTGAACCGCGCAGACGGCGTTGTGACCGTGTCCGAGACGACACGGGCACTCATGCTGAAGCACCGCCTCACCCGCAAACCCATCGCGGTCGTCCCCAATGCCGCCGGCGCCCTCGGCGGGGCGGCCGGGGCGGAGACGGTGGTGCGGCGCACCGGGCCGGCAACGGGCAGCCTCGTCTACATGGGCTCGTTCATGCCGTACAAGAACGTCGACACGCTCGTGCGCGCCCTCGTGGACCTCCCCGGCCACGAGCTGCACCTGCTCAGCCGGATCGGAACCGCAGAACGGGCCCGTCTCGGGGCGCTCGCCCCCGGTGCCCGGATCGTGTTCCACGACGGGGTCTCCGACGAGGAGTACGTGTCCCTGCTCGATTCGGCGACGGCCCTCGTGACCGCGTCCCTCGACGAGGGTTTCGGAATCCCCCTCGTCGAAGCGATGAGCCTCGGGATCCCGGTCGTCGTGAGCGATATCCCGATCTTCCGCGAGATCGGCGGTGAGGCTGCGCTCTACTTCGAACCGCGCGACGCGAGCGGGCTCGCCGCCGCCGTGCACCGGCTCGACGAGCCGGGGGAGTGGGCGAAGCGCTCCGGGCTCGCCATCGAGCAGGCCGCCCGGTACAACTGGGCCGATTCCGCCCAGATCCTGCTCCGTGTGATCCGGGAGACCGCTCAGCCCGAGTAGTGCGTGTTCTCCGCGAAGCCGCGGATCGTCGCGTCGAAGTGCTCGAGCTCGAGGTGGCCGTCTGTCCAGAGGAAGTCGTGGACGGATCCGTTGGCGATGATCTCGTCGGGGTGCGGGCGCACGCCGAAGGTGAGGTACCGGATCAGCGTTCCGATCACGCCGCCGTGGCAGACCACGAGCACCGCATCGCCCGGGAATTCATCGGCCACACGGCCGAGCGCCGGAAGGACCCTGTCGAGGACCTGCTGGCGCGACTCGAGCCCGGGCACGGGTATCCCGTTCGGGAACTGGCGCTGTCGTTCGGCGAACGTGAGGCCCTCGATGTGGCCGTGGTGGCGCTCGGTGAGATCGTCGATGATCTCCGGCCGTGGCAGGCCGAGTTCCCCTGCGATGATGCGGGCCGTCTCCGCGGCCCGGTCGAGTGGGCTCGACACGATCTTCTCCCAGCCTGCCGCACTCGGAGTCTGGCCGCCGTCGAGGCTCGGCGCCGCACCCTCGCGACTTCGTTTGAGTAGTCGCAGACCGGTCTCGGCCGCCTGGGCTCGTCCCGTCGAGTTCAGCGGGATGTCGGTGCGACCCTGGATGCGGGTGGCGAGATTCCAGTCGGTCTGGCCGTGGCGGACGATCGAAAGCCTGGTCTGCAACCGGTGCATGGTCTCGCGTGGCTCCTGTCTGGCGGTTTTCGGTGCTTCCCCGCCCTGGCGAACCGGACCCCGCTACCCCGCGAGGCGCTGAGCGAGCCCGGACAGCACCTCGGAGGTGCCGGCTTCCAGTTTAACCAGTGCGCGCGCGTCTCCCTTGGTCACGCCCCGATTGATGACGATAATCGGCAGTTTGCGGCGGCGGGCCTGTTCGAGCAGGCGGATGCCCGAATTCACCGCGAGGGACGACCCGGCGATGATGAGCGCCTGGGCCCCGGCGACGAGGGCGGTGGCCTCGACGAACTTCACCGTCGGCACGAGCTCGCCGAAGAAGACCACGTTGGGCTTGAGCATCCCACCGCAGACCGTGCACGCGGGGATGACGAAGCCCGTGAGGTCGGTGACGTCTGCGTCACCGTCCGGTGCCAGACGGGCGGAGTCGGGTCGCCGGAGCGACGGGTTGTCCGCCTCGAGGCGTGCCGCGATGCTCTCCCTGTCGAAGGCCTGGCCGCAGGAGAGGCAGACCACGAGATCCATCGACCCGTGCAGGTCGACGACGTGGCGGGAGCCTGCCCGGGTGTGCAGCCCGTCGACGTTCTGGGTGATCACGCCCGAGATGACCCCGCCCGCCTCGAGGGCGACGAGGGAACGGTGCCCGAGGTTCGGCGCGGCGGCGCGGAATCGACGCCAGCCGAGGTGGCTTCCTGCCCAGTACCTGACCCGGGCCCTCGGGTCGTCGATGAAGGTCTGATAGTTCATCGGGGTGCGGACCGGCGCGCCCTTCCCCCGGTAGTCGGGGATGCCCGAATCCGTGCTGAGCCCGGCGCCGGTCAGCACCGCAGCACGCTTTCCGCGCAGGAGTTCGGCGACCGTGTCAAGGGTGTCTGCCGAAACCTCGCCCGCGACCGGAATCGTCTCGGTGGTCATAACGCTCCGTCCTGTCCACTCCGAGTCTAGGCGGGCCAGTTTTCGTCCTTGTTACAGAACCCAGGTACCGGACCCCGAGTGCGTGACCCCGGGTACTGGACCGGGCGGGACAACTGGCAGGCTGGACGTGTTCTCCTTCGAAAGGCAATCACCGTGCAGATCATCCACATCGACTCCCTCGACCTTCCCGGTCTTGCCGATTATTCCCAGCTCACGGATGTCGCACTCCGGCGGAAGTCCGAACCGGCGGGCGGCCTGTACATCGCCGAGTCGACCAAGGTCATCGCGCGCGCCCTCGAGGCCGGACACCGCCCCCGCTCGGTGCTCCTGCAGGAGCAGTGGCTGCCCGATGCCCTCGAACTGCTCGCCGACTGGCCGGACGTACCGATCTACGTCGGCGCGGCATCCGTGCTCGAAGAACTCACCGGGTACAACCTGCACCGGGGGGCACTCGCCGCGATGCACCGGCCCGTGCTCGCGCCGGTGTCCGACCTGATCCGGGACGCCCGCCGGATCGTGATCCTCGAGAACATCGTCGACCACACCAATGTCGGCGCCATCTTCCGCTCCGTCGCCGGACTCGGCGCCGACGCCGTGCTGATCACCCCGCGCTGCGCCGACCCGCTGTACCGGCGCAGCGTGCGCGTGAGCATGGGCACGGTGCTGCAGGTTCCGTGGACCCGCCTGCCGGAGTGGGACGAGGCCGTTCCGCTGCTGCACGACGCCGGTTTCCACCTCGCAGCACTCGCCCTCGCCGACAATGCGGTGAGCCTCGACGACTTCGCGATCGACCCGCCGGAGCGGCTCGCGATCGTGCTCGGCGCAGAGGGCGACGGGCTCAGCAGGCAGGCGCTCGCGGTCGCGGACACGGTCGTGACGATCCCGATGCTGCACGGCGTCGACTCGCTCAATGTCGCATCGGCGAGCGCGGTCGCACTGTACGCACTGCGCTGACCCGCGCCGCGCCGCGGTGCCCAGCGTTTCCCTATCCGTGGATCGGTAAAGTGAACGGATGCCTTCCGCGAGTCGTTCCACCATCCTGCGTCGCCGATTCGCGGTCCTCGGCGGCCTGCTCGTCGTGATCCTCCTCGGGGGCTACTTCGCGACCACGAGTATCGCGGCCCTCCCGGCCTCGGCGGCGACGCTCACCCAGCCCGCCGCGCTCACCCAGCCGGCGACGGCGATGGCATGGCCGGGAATCGGGGAGGGCGCGATCGGCGCCGTCGGCTACGACGGTGTCCTCGGCTCCAACGGCAGCCAGGCCGCCGTGCCGATCGCGAGCATCACCAAGATGATCACCTCCCTCGTGCTGCTCGAGGCGAAACCCCTCGCAGCCACGGAGGCCGGCCCCGCCCTGAAATTCACCGACGCCGACGTGCAGATCTACTACGACGTGCTCGCCGAGGACGGCTCGGTCGCCCCCGTCGTGTCCGGCATGGTGCTGAGCCAGCGCCAGGCCCTCGAGGGCATGCTGCTGCCCTCCGCGAACAACTACAGCATCACCCTCGCCAACTGGGCGTTCGGATCCGTGGACGCCTACCTGAAGGTCGCCAGGTCCTGGCTCACAGACCATGGCCTGACCGGGACCACGATCGCAGACACCAGCGGGCTCTCCCCGCTGAGCGCAAGCACGCCCGCGGACCTCGTCGAGATCGGCAAGCTCGTGCTGAAGAACCCGGCGCTCGCCTCGATCGTCTCCGAGAAGACGGCCACGCTTCCGACGATCGGAACCGTGACCAACACGAACGAGATGCTCGGCGAGCACGGCGTCGACGGCATCAAGACCGGGACGACGGACGAAGCCGGCGCGTGCCTGCTCTTCTCCGCGGACTTCACCGTCGGAGACAAGACCGTGACCCTGGTCGGGGTCCTGCTCGGCGGGACCACCCACAACAGCCTCGACGCCGATATCGGGCGGCTCATCGAGAGCGTCAAACCCGGTTTCCGTGAGGTCGCCCTCACACAGGCGGGTGCGTCCTACGGAGCGTACGCGAGCGTCTGGGGACAGAACGGGACGGTCGTGGCCGCCGAGCCGGCATCCGCCCTCGTCTGGTCAGACACGCCCGTCACGGGCGTCGCCACGGCTCGTTCGGTCGGGGTCGGCTCGAACGGGGACGCCGTCGGGTCCCTCGATTTCACGGTCGGCACCGAGAAGATCAGTGTGCCTCTGGTACTCGACGGCACCCTGAGTGATCCCGGACCCGGCTGGCGCTTCACGCACCCGGGCGAACTGCTCGCGTCCCGCTGACCCCCGCTTCTTGACGGCCTGGCGCTACTTGACGGCCTGGCGGAACGGGCCGGCTTGCGGGCGTTTGGGCAGCACGTGGTCCCCGGACGACTGGTGCCGGATGCGGCGCAGTACCCACGGCACGAGATACTCCCGCGCCCAGACCATGTCCTCGCTGCGGGCCTGGCGCCAGGTCTGCGCGGGCAGCGGCTCGGGCTCTGAGGGTTCGAGGCTGTTGGGCACGTTGAGCACGTCGAGAACCATCCGGGCGACGGTGTGATGTCCGAGGGCGTTCAGGTGCAGCCGGTCGGGCGCCCACATCCGTGCGTCCTGGATCTCGGTGAGCGCCCACAGGTCGGCGACGACACAGTCGTAGCGCGCAGCGACGGCGCGGATGTTCTCGTTGTAGATCGCGATCTTGCCGCGAATCCCGCGGAAGACCGGGGCGAACCCGACATCGGCGCCCGTGAAGAGCACGACCGTGGCCCCGTCGCGGCTGAGCAGGCGAACGGCCTCGTCGCATCGGGCGGCGATCTCATCGGGGTCGGACCCCGGCCGGATCACGTCGTTGCCACCCGCGGAGAAGGTGATCAGGTCGGGGTGCAGGTCGAGGGCCGACTCCAGCTGCTCGTCCATCACCTGCCGGATCAACTTGCCGCGCACGGCGAGATTCGCGTATGCGAAGTCCGCCGAGCCCTGGCTGAGCACCTCGGCGACCCGGTCGGACCAGCCCCGGAACCCGCCGGGGCACGCGGGCTCGGGGTCCCCGACGCCCTCCGTAAAGGAATCGCCGACGGCTACGTACCGCGACCAAGGATGCAATGGGGTTGTCATCAGTCCATTCTCCTCGTTTGCACGAAACTGTCCGTGCACCTTGCTAGGTTCTATTGAAGTGACTATCTCAGCAGCGTTCGAACCGAACCAGGGAACGAGTGCAGCCGAACACCTGTCCCCGTCCTTCCCCGGCCGGGCCGCCTGGGGCACCGCGACCAAGCTGCGCGCCTGGCAGGAAGAGGCCCTCGCCGCCTATTTCGTGCACCAGCCCCGGGACTTCCTCGCCGCGGCGACACCGGGAGCAGGCAAGACCACCTTTGCGCTCCGGCTCGCCTCCGAACTCCGTGCACGGCACTTGATCGACCGCATCACCGTCGTCGCCCCGACGGAGCATCTCAAGCGCCAGTGGGCGGATGCCGCAGCTCGCGCGGGCATCCGCCTCGACCCCTCGTTCAAGAACGCGGACGGGCGCTACGGCAACCACTTCCACGGAGTCGCCGTCACCTACGCTCAGGTCGCCAGCCGCGCCGCCCTGCACCGAGAGCTCACCCAGTCGAGCCGCACCCTGGTCATCCTCGACGAGGTGCACCACGGCGGCGACGCCCTCAGCTGGGGCGATGCGATCCGCGAGGCCTTCGAACCGGCGACCCGCCGCCTCTCGCTGACCGGGACCCCGTTCCGGTCGGACACCTCGCCGATCCCCTTCGTCAGCTACCTGCCCGACGAGCACGGCATCCGCCTGTCGCAGAGTGACTACAACTACGGCTACGGTCGCGCTCTCGCCGACGGCGTCGTGCGACCCGTCATGTTCATGGTCTACGCCGGGCACATGAAATGGCGCACGCGCGCAGGCGACGAGATGGAAGCCAAACTCGGCGAGGGCAACACCAAGGACATCACGAGCCAGGCCTGGCGCACCGCGCTCGAACCGACGGGGCAGTGGATCCCCGCGGTCCTCCGTGCGGCCGACTCCCGACTCACCCAGGTGCGGCACGGCATCCCGGACGCCGGCGGTCTCGTGATCGCGACCGACCAGTCGGCCGCTCGGGCCTATGCCACCATCCTCGAGGAGATCTCCGGGGAACCGGTCACCGTCGTGCTCTCGGACGAGAAGGAGTCGAGCGACCGGATCGACGAGTTCTCGAAGAACACCCGGCGGTGGATGGTCGCCGTGCGAATGGTGTCCGAAGGTGTCGACGTGCCCCGGCTCGCCGTCGGTGTCTACGCGACGAGCGCGTCGACGCCGCTGTTCTTCGCCCAGGCGATCGGCCGCTTCGTGCGCGCCAGGCGCCGCGGTGAGACGGCCTCGATCTTCCTGCCCAATGTGCCGAGCCTCCTGAGCCTGGCCAACGCGCTCGAACTCGAGCGCGACCACGCCCTGGACCGCAGCAACCGGGACGACGGCGACGACGGGATGTACAACCCCGAAGACGCGATGGTGGCAGCGGCCAACCGCGACGAGAAGGGGTCGGACGGTCTCGGTGAGGACGAGTTCACCTGGCAGGCCATCGACTCCCAGGCGACCTTCGACATGGTCATGTTCGACGGCGACGAATTCGGCCAGCTCGCCGAACCGGGAACAGACGAGGAGTTCGACTTCATCGGCATCCCCGGGCTCCTCGAACCGGAACAGGTGTCCGAGCTGCTCAGGCAACGGCAGTCCCGCCAGGCGAAACGTTCGACCGACCGGCGCAAGAACCCGGTGACGGGCGAGGTCGCCCCGGAGGAACCGCCGCCGCTCTACCGCACCCTGAAGGAACAGCGCACCCTGCTCGCGAGCCTGGTGGGCATGTGGTCGAAACTGGCGAACGAACCGCACGGAATCGTGCACGCCGAACTTCGGCGCGTGTGCGGAGGACCCGCGGTCGCCCAGGCGAGCGTGACCCAGCTCCAGAACCGGATCGACCTCCTGCGCCGCCGTCTCGGCCGCAGCTAAAGCCAGGGAAAGGGGCGATCGATCCTCGATCGTTATCCGGTTTGGCCGCAGACCCTTGCGTCTGGGGAAGTTTTGTCGCATAAACTCTCAATGACGAAAGAGTGTGACTGATGGAACCGAAGAAAGCCGAAATCGACAGGGTCGACCGGGCATTGCTGAAGGCCCTCTCGGTCAACGCGCGGGCCTCCGGCGCCGCACTGGCTGCCGAAATCGGTGTCGCCGAGTCGACGGTGTCGCTCCGGCTGCGCCGGCTGCAGCAGCTCGGGCACATCCGCGGGTACCGGGCGAACATCGACCTCGCGGCCCTCGGTGCCTCCCTGCAGGCGCTCATCTCGGTGCGGCTCGTCAAGCACGCCCGGGTGCAGATCGACGACTTCCGCAACGCCGCCCCGCACTGGCCCGGCGTCATCGGCCTCTTCCACACCGCGGGGGCGGACGACTACCTCCTGCACGTCGCGGCGGCGAACGCGTCAGCGCTCCGTGACTTCGTGCTCGAACATCTCGCCGAGCATCCTGCGGTCGCGCACACCGAGACCAACCTCATCTTCGAGTACGTCGACGGCGACGGCTGGCAGGACCTCGTCAACTAGTCCCACGACCGTCTCGTCACCGATCGCGGTGCCGGTGCGGAATGTCTTCGGGCGGGCGCCCGGTCGCGAGCATCTCGGCCGGCTGCCGGCCGGCGTCGGACCACGGTCCGGTCAGGCCAAGCACGGCGAGGGTGCTCGTCGGCATCGGTATCCACGCACCGGTGAGGAGTTCGGCGAGGCCGGCGATCCCGGGGTTGTGCACGACGAGAACGACAGTATCGAACTCGTCGGGAAGTTCCCGGACGACGTCGAGCAGCTCACCGGCGGATGCCGCATAGCCGCGGCTGTCGACCCGGATCGGCGGCGTTTCCGCCAGCTCACCCGCGGCGATGTCCCAGGTGCTGCGGGCACGGTGCGCGGGGGAGACGACCGCGAGATCGATGCGACCGATGTTCCGGTCGAGCCACGCGCCCGCCAGCGGCGCCTGGAGGAGTCCCCGGTCCGCGAGCGGGCGCTCGAGGTCGGAGACCTCGCCGGACCAGTCCGATTTGGCGTGCCGCAGCAGGATCAGGGTGCGCTCAGTCATACCCTGAGTCTGCCACCGCCGGCCGCCCCGGTCGCCTCGGAAACTGGCTCCTGACAGGGTTCACGGAATCTGGGAGGATTCCCTGACTGCAGTGTGCTCTTCACGAGGGACTCGGAGGCATCGTGACCAAGAACAGGCTCGAAGCGTTCAGCGATGGCGTGCTCGCCATCATCATCACGATCATGGTGCTCGAGATCCGAGTGCCGGAAGAACCGACCTGGCAGGGGCTCGCGTCCCTCCTGCCGACGCTGTTCAGCTACCTGCTGAGTTTCCTCTACATCGGGATCTACTGGAACAACCACCACCACCTGCTGCGCCTCGCCTCCGGCGTGAACGGCGGCATCCTCTGGGCGAACCTGAACCTTCTGTTCTGGCTCTCCCTGTTCCCGTTCGTGACGAGGTGGAGCGACGAGTCGGGCTTCGCCGAGGTTCCGGTCATGGTCTACGGGATCACGTTGCTCCTGGCCGCCGTGGCGTTCTTCATCCTGCAGCAGGCGCTGATCCGGTACCAGGGCGCAGACGGAGCCCTGGCAACGGCCCTCGGGCGGGACTGGAAGGGCAAGGCCTCGCCGTTCATCTACCTCGCCGGGGTTCTGCTTGCCCTCGTGCAGCCGCTCGCGTCCATGGGCGTCTTCGCCGTGGCCGCACTGATCTGGCTGGTACCGGACCGGCGGGTCGAGCGTTTCGTCGGCGAGGGCCACGAAGAGTGATGCGCCGGCACCGCTTCAGTTCTCAACACTGCTTCAGGGCTTAACGAAGTAATGCCCCCGCCGAAGCGGGGGCATTACTGGAGCTCTCTGGGCGAGTGACTGGGTCAGTCGCAGTTCAAGCAGTGTGCTGATTCAGCACTGAGCAGAATCAGAGGGCGCGGATGTTCTCGGCCTGGGGACCCTTGGGGCCCTGGGTTACCTCGAACTCGACCTTCTGGTTCTCGTCGAGGGACTTGTAGCCATTGGAAGCGATCGCGGAGTAGTGCGCGAACACGTCGGCGCTTCCGTCGTCGGGAGCAATGAATCCGAAGCCCTTTTCAGCGTTGAACCATTTCACGGTACCTGTTGCCATTTTTGAAACTCCTCCAGGAGTGTTAGACCGACCCCGACTGTCGGGGCCGTTCGTCGCGGTATTCGTCGTCCGCTTCCGAAAGGAATACGCCGCATGGACCGAAGTCCGTGCGTTTTAAGACGTGCAAGCACTACAACTACTGGGACAAGACTAGACCACTTCGCTCGGTAAGAAGCCGAATCGGGGCGAATTCGAGTCATAACCGTTACGTTTTATGAATATTTCGCCCGAACAGGGGCAGTATCCAGTCGAACTGTCAATCAACGGTGACGAAGTCGATGAGTTGTTCGACCCTGCCGAGGAATGCGGCCTCGAGGTCGGCATACGACCGCACCCGGCCCAGGATGCGTTGCCAGGCCCTGGCGATGTCGGCCTGGTCTTCGTGCGGCCAGCCCAGGTGCTGGCAGATCCCGTGTTTCCACTCCACCGACCGGGGGATCGTCGGCCAGCTCGTCATGCCGAGCCGCTCCGGTTTCACGGCCTGCCAGACGTCGACGTACGGATGCCCGACGACGAGCACGCTGCGACAGTGCGGCCCCCGAGAGACGGTCTCGGCGATGCGGCTCTCTTTGGACCCCCGCACGAGGTGGTCGACGAGCACGCCGACCTTACGTCCGGCTCCCGGCTTGAATTCGGCGAGGAGTTCCTCGAGGTTGTCGACGCCCTCGAGGTATTCGACGACGACGCCCTCGATCCGCAGGTCGGCCCCCCAGACCTTCTCGACGAGCTCGGCATCGTGCCTGCCCTCGACGAAGATCCGGCTGCCGCGGGCGACCCGCGCGGGTGACGAAGCCACAGCGAGGGAACCGGAGGCCGTCCGGGCGCGCTGCTGGGGCGCCCTGGCGGGGACGACGAGCCGCACGGGCTCCCCGTCGATCAGGAAGGCGGAGCCGAGGGGAAAGAGCCGGAGGGCGCCGTGCCGGTCCTCGAGGGTCACGATCTGCTTCTCGAGGCGTACGATCGCACCGCAGAACCCGGTCGCGACCTCTTCGACGACGAGGTCGCGGACGGCCTCCTGGGTCGGGACGACCTTCCGTCCCACGTCGCGCCAGCCCGGTCTCAGGGCGTCCTGTCCGTATCGGTCCTCATTCACCCGTTCGACGTTAGCCGAAGAGATCAGCCGATCATGCGCGGGTCATCAGCGGAAGTCCCGGGAGGTCGTCGGTGCGACGAGGGTGAGGGTGTCGAACTTGTCGGCGAGGAGGTTCGTGACGCCCTCCGGGGAGCGCTCCAGGATGCCGCGCACCACGAGGGCGGGCGATTCCCGTGCGATCCGACGGTACCGGTTCCAGACGCCGATTCCAGCGATGACGTTGAGGGTCCCGGTCTCATCCTCGATATTGAGGAAGGTCACCCCGCCGGCGGTCGCCGGTCGCTGCCGGTGCGTCACGACGCCACCGACCTGGATCCGGCGTCCGGACTCGACGGTGGGCAGCCGGTCGATCGGCACGGCGCCGCGTGCGACCAGGCCCGCGCGCGCGTGACTGATCGGATGGTCGTCCGGGGAGATGCCGGTCGCCCAGAGGTCGTAGACGACCTGCTCGACCGGGCTGAGAAGATCGAGCAGCGGCGGCTGCACGGTGACCGCGGTACCGCTGAGGTGCTGGCGTCGCTCGGTAGCCGCCTCTCCGGCCGTCCACAGCGCGGTCCGCGGTTCGAGCCCCAGGCCGGAGAAGGCGCCGGCGGCGGCGAGCGCTTCGAGCTGCTCCGTGTTCAGCCCGACCCGGCCCGCGGCATCCGCCATCGACAGGTACGGCCCGCCCCGGTCGCGCTCGGAGACGATGCGGCGGGCGAGGTCACGGCCGATGCCGGATACCTCGGCGAGGCCGAGGCGGACGGCGAAGGCGCCGTCCCTGCGGTGATCGGCCCAGTCCGGAGGAACCATGCGGTCGAAGAGCGGCACCGTCGGCTGCTCGGGGCACAGGCACGCGGCACCGCGAGCCGTCCGTGGGACGGCCGGGGGAACGGCGGCGGCTGCGACGCAGGCCTCGAGGCCGGCCTCGGCGCCCGAACGGAGGATGTCCGGGCGGAGCACGGTGACGCCGTGGCGTCGCGCGTCCGCGACGAGGGACTGCGGAGAATAGAAGCCCATCGGCTGGGCGCGGAGGAGGGCCGCCAGGAAGGCGCCGGGATAGTGCAGGCGCAGCCAGGCGCTCGCGTACACGAGCAGGGCGAAGCTGATCGAATGACTCTCGGCGAAGCCGAAGTTGGCGAAGGCCTCGATCTTGGCGTAGATCGTGTCTGCGACGTCCCCGGTGATCCCGTTCGACGCCATCCCGGCGTAGAGACGGTCGCGGAGGGTGGAGATCTTCTCGATGCCGCGCTTGGACCCCATCGCGCGGCGAAGCAGGTCGGCGTCCTCGCCGGAGCACCCGCCGACGGCCATGGCCATCTGCATCAGCTGCTCCTGGAACAGCGGGATGCCGAGGGTGCGTTCGAGCACAGGCTCGAGTTTCGGGTGCAGGTAGGTCACCGGCTCCTGACCGAGCTTGCGCCGGATGTACGGATGCACGGCGCCGCCCTGGATGGGTCCCGGCCGAATCAGGGCGATCTCGACGACGAGGTCGTAGAACCGGCGCGGCTGCAGGCGGGGCAGGGTCCCCATCTGGGCACGGCTCTCGACCTGGAAGACTCCGACGGAGTCCGCCCGGCAGAGCTGGTCGTAGACGCCGGCTTCCTCCTTCGGGACGGTCGCGAGGGTCCAGGTCTCGCCGAGGTGTTCTGCGGTGAGGTCGAAGGTGTACTGGATGGCCGCGAGCATCCCGAGTCCGAGCAGGTCGAACTTCACGAGGCCCATCCAGGCGCAGTCATCCTTGTCCCACTGCAGGACCGTCCGGTTGTCCATCCTCGCCGGTTCGATCGGGCAGACCTCTCCGACGGGGCGGTCGGTGAGGACCATTCCACCCGAGTGGATGCCGAGGTGTCTGGGCGCCCCGAGGAGCTGCTCGGCGAGGTCGGTCACGAGCGGGGGGATGTCGTGCTCCGGGCTCGAGGCCGATTCTCCCCAGCGCTCGATCTGCTTCGACCAGGCATCCTGCTGGCCGGTGCTGAAGCCGAGCGCCTTGGACATGTCGCGCACGGCGATCTTCGGTCGGTAGGTGATCACGTTCGCGACCTGGGCGGCGTTCAGCCTGCCGTAGCGGCCGTAGACGTACTGGATGACCTCTTCGCGCCGGTCGGAGTCGAAGTCGACGTCGATGTCCGGTTCCTCGTCGCGGAGGCTCGACAGGAAGCGTTCGAACGGGAGCCGGTAGAAGATCGAGTCGACGGCGGTGATGCCGAGCACGAAGCAGACGGCGGAGTTGGCCGCAGAGCCGCGGCCCTGGCAGAGGATGCCGCGACTGCGCGCGAAGCGGACGATGTCGTGCACGATCAGGAAGTATCCGGGGAAGTCCTTGGCTTCGATGACCGCGAGTTCCTTCTCGATGCGTTCGAGCACCGACGGAGAAGCGCCCGGGTATTTCTCGGCGACGCCTTCCGTGACGAGGGACCGCAGCCACGTCATCGGCGTGTGTCCGGCGGGGACATCCTGGCGGGGCAGGCGGGGGCGCGCCCGGCGCAGTGAGAATGCCAGCTCGGTCGCGAGCGGTACGGTGTTCGCGACCGCGCCGGGGTAGCGCGCGAAACGAGCGGCCATTTCCGCGCCGCTGCGCAGGTGGGCCCCGTCGGAGCCCGGGAGCCAGCCGTCCATCTGGTCGAGGCTGCGCCGGGCGCGCACGGCCGCGAGGGCGGCGGAGAGCCGGGAGCCCTCCGGGGTGGCGTAGTGCACGGCGTTCGTGGCGAGCACCGGCACGCCCGCTTCTGCGGCGAGGCCGGCGAGGACGTCGTTCGCGGCGCTGTCCGCCGGGTAGCCGTGGTCGTACAGTTCCACGAAGACGTTGTCCCTTCCGAAGAGACGAGTGAGTCCGGCCAGTTCCCGTGCCGCGGCAGCGGGGCCCCCGGTTGCGAGAGCCCTGCGCACGGCGCCCTTGCGGCATCCGGTCAGGACGGCCCAGCTCCCGTCGGCCTGGGCGGCGAGTTCCTCGGTGTCGTAGAGCGGCCTGCCCTTCTCGCCTCCCGCGAGATGGGCGCTCGTGAGTGCGGCGGCGAGGCGGTGGTAGCCGGCCTGGCCGCGGGCGAGCACGAGCAGGTGGGTGCCTGCCGGGTCCGCACTGCCGTTCTGCGGCTCGGCGAGGCCGAGGGAGAGTTCGGCGCCGAAGATCGTGGCCACGCCGGGAAAGCTCTCGGCCGTCTCGGCGAGGCGCACGGCGCCGTAGAGGCCGTCGTGGTCGGCCAGGGCCAGGGCGGAGAGCCCGAGTCTCGCGGCCTCCTCGAGAAGGGCCTCCGGGGAGCTCGACCCGTCGAGGAAGCTGAAGTTGGAGTGGGCGTGCAGTTCTGCGTACGGCACGACAGCACCAGCGGCGGGAGAGCCGACCGGGGCCGTTGGTGCGGCCGGACGGTACGGCATGCGCTTTCCTGACCACGCCGGGCTGTCGCCGCCGTCGGCTCCCGGCGGCGGGCCGCCGGGTCTGCGCCGATCGGAGAGGGCGCGCTCGAGGTCCGACCACGGGATCGGGGGATTGCTCCAGCCCATCAGTCGGCACCCTTCTCACTGACACGGTCTTCGGTAATACGCGCACCGGCCATACGGTCTTCAGTCATAGCGCGCCTCGGCGACCCAGCCGGCGGCGTCGAGCAGGAGCAGCCAGGCCGTGCCCGATCCGTCCACGAGCTGAAGGCGCTGGCAGTGGTTCGCCCTGACGGGATCCCACCAGTGCTCGACGAGAGGCCACGGACCGGCCCAGGCCGTGACCGGGCCGAGGCCTTCCGGCCGAAGGGTGGGCGAGAAGGAGGCCGGGGCGCCGGAGAGCACGCCGCGGTCGTCGACTCCGACGGCGGCGCCGTCCGGCGCGACGAGCAGGACCCGGGGCGGGTCGGCGAAGACGGTTGCGGGGGAGAGCCCGGGCAGGCTGCCCGGCCAGGGCGCCGATTCGGTGCGTTCGCGGGCCGAGGCGGGCTGGACTCGGGCGGCGGGCGCCGCATCCCCCCACGGCACGAGCACCCGACGGTCCCTGAGCAGCCGTCCGCCGCCGTTGACCGCGGTGAGCACCCCGTCGTGGCCGAGCAGGCCCTGGACCCTGGTGAGCGCGTGGTGAATCCTCTCGTCGGGCCCGGAGTCCCAGAGTCCCTGCTCGTGATCCGCGGTCGAGTCCACCCGCTCGGGGATGATGCGCACCCGGGTGATGGCGGCGTCGAGTTCGCTCGTGCCCGGGCCGGCGCCCTGCAGTTGCCAGCGCACCCGGTCCGCGATGTCGGCGCCGGTGAACCAGCGCGGATGCCGCCACGAACGCGTGTGCACGCCTCCCGCTCCGGCCAGGGCCTCCGTGCATACCTCGATCGTGACTTCGGTGCAGACGAGGCGTGAGGCGGCGAGGGCGCTGACGAAGTCATCGAGTCCCGCTCGGATGGCGAAGGTGACCTGGTCGACCCGGTCGAGCGGAGGCTCCCAGTCGAAGGCCACCTCGCGGTGGCGCGGCGGGACACGCGGCACGACGCGGCCGTCGTCCGTCGCCCCTGCGATCCGGTGGGCGCGGGCTGCTGCTGCGCCGAACCGGTGCCGGACCCTGTCGTCGGGGAGCGCCGCGAAATCGCCCAGGGTGTGCACGCCCAGGCGCCGGAGCAGGGTCGCGAGTTCCCTGTCGATGAGCCCGGTCTCGACGAGCGTCGTGACCGGGCGGACGGCGAGGAATGCCGCTGAGTCGCCGGAGGGGACGACCCTGACGGGGGCTGAACCGGCCTCCCTGGCCACCTGTTCTGCGGCGAAGGTCCCATCGGCGATGCCGACCCTGGCGCCGGGGATCCCCAGACCCGTGACGCACGCGATGAGTGCCGCCGCGGCCGCCTCTTCGCTGCCGTAGAACCGGGCGGGTCCGCGGGAGCGGACGGCGCAGAGTCCAGGCCGGAGTACCTGCACGCCGGGGGTCGTGTCCTCGAGGCGCTCGATGACGGGCTCGAACGCCCGATCATCGAGCACGCGGTCGTAGCCGAGCACGACGAGGTCGGGGCAGCGGAACTGGGCCTCGCGTGCGGCGAGTCCTCGCCGCACCCCTGCCTCCCGCGCCACGGGGGAGCACGCGAAGACGATACCGCGGTCGACCAGCGCGAGCGCGGAATCCGCCGCGAGGCCGGCGCGTACCCGCGCTGCCGTGACGGGCCAGTCAGGGCACCACAACACCAGGGTGCGATCGGGACCGGACCGGCGCCCGATGGTCGGGTCGGCGAGCGCGGTCACACCGCCTCGCTGTATCGCTGTGCGGAGAGAGTCAGGTCGAGGTCGGCTGTCTGCGAGGCCGGAGCCTCCGGCGGCCGGCCTCCCAGCGACATCCGTGCGGTGCGGGAAGAACCGGAGCGCACGGAGGCGGCGACGAGGACCTCTCGCCCGGTGAGGTGGCCGTGTCCGAAGCCGAGCCCGCTCCAGGTGTTCGTGCGCAGGGCGAGCCTCGCTTCCGCGAGCGGCCAGTCGCCGGCGACCAGGAGTGTGCAGCCGCGCTGCCGGAGCCGGGCACCCAGACGCGAGGCTTCGGTCGCCGAGACCCGCCGGGTCGGCCGCACGGCGACGACGGGGAGCACGTCGGCGAGCGCCGCGGTGACGGTGAGCCACTGGTCGCCTGGCGTGGGAACCAGGACAAGCCGGGCGAGGTCGATTCCGAGGCTCGCCGCCGCTTCGGGGCCGAGGTCCGGCAGTCCGATGACGCCGCACCAGGACCCGGCCAGGGACGGCCCGGCGAGCAGGGCGAGCACGAGGGACACGGAGCCGTCCACGGTGTAGACCGAACCCGGCTTGAGTGCGCCGCCCGGCAGAAGACCAGAGAATCCCGCAGCGGCCTGACGGGTTTCGAGCCCCCGACGAGTGGATTCCATCCCGCGGATGCGCGATTGAAGCCCGGCCGCGAGTTCTCGCGGTCCGGGTCCGCTGCGGGGGACGGGAAGACTGGACACCCCACCATATTCGAACAGACGTTCGATTAAGTCAAGAGGGGCCGCGGCGTGCTGGGGCCCGGCCGACGCCCGGGAACCGGGGTGTCGGTGGGCCGCGCTAGCCTGAGACCATGTGTGGTCGATTCATTATCACGGACACGGCGCCGGACCTCGCCGCGATGTTCGACGTCGAGCATGAGGGCGAGAACCTCCCCGAACCGTCGTGGAATATCAAGCCGACCGAGCGGATTCCGATCGTTCTCGAGTCTGCGAAATCGGGAGCCGTCGTGCGCAGGCTCGAGTCGGCCCGCTGGTCGCTCGTGCCCTCGTTCGCGTCGGCGCTCGTATCGACCTTCCCGACGTTCAACGCCCGGTCGGAGACGGTGGGGGAGAAGGCCACTTTCCAGCCGTCGCTCGCGTCACGCCGTGCCCTCGTGCCGGCCACCGGCTACTACGAATGGCACACCGAGGGCGCGGTCAAGACCCCGTACTTCGTTCATGCGGACGATGGGCTGCCCCTGGCTCTCGCCGGTCTCTACGCGTGGTGGCGCAACCCCGCCCTCGCGGAAGACGACCCGGCGCGCTGGGTGCTCAGCGCCACGATCCTCACCCAGGAGGCGAGCGGCCGTCTCAGGGGCCTGCACGAGCGGATGCCCGTCGTGCTGCCGGAGGAGACCTGGGACCAGTGGCTCGACCCGCACACCGTCGGCGACCAGGAGTTCGTGGATGCGGCCGTCGGCGCCTCTGCGGAGTCGGTGGAGGGACTCACCTTCTACGAGGTCGCGCCGCTCACCGGCGACGGTCCCGAACTCATCGAACCGGTCGCCTGAACCTGGTGCCCGAACCGGTCGCCTGACCTGCTCAACGCACCGGTCGTCCGAACGGCTACGCTCGTCATGGCGCGGAACGGCCGGGCCGGTGTGGAAAGGACCCCTCCCATGAACGTTGTCGCCTTCATTGTCGCGATGGCCGTATTCGTCTTCGGACTCTGGCTCTTCGGGTTCGCGTTCACCGTCACCGCGGGCCAGCTTCCGATCTTCTTCGGCGGGATCCTCTGCGTGGCCCTCGCGGTCGCGATTCCCGTCCAGATCCTGCGCGACTGAGCCGCCCCGTGCAGGCCGAACAGCGCACAGATCCTCTCGCCTTCCACGGCGAAGGTCCGGTATGGTCCCCGTCCTGGGGCGGCCTGCGCTGGCTCGACATGTTCGCGGGAGACATCCTCTCCCTGGACGGCGACACCGTGCACCGCAGGCACGTCGGCAGCATGGTCGTGACCGTGCGTCCGCGCCGCGTGGGCGGCGCCGTCCTGGCCCTGCAGCGCGGTTTCGCCCTCGAGGACGCAGACGGCACGATCACGGAGCTCGGTGACCTCTGGAGCGATCCGCTCCTCCGGCTGAACGAGGGCGGGTGCGACCCGGACGGCCGGTTCTATTGCGGGTCGATGGCTTTCGACCAGAAGCACGGCGCCGGTTCGCTCCGCCGCCTCGATCCGGACGGGTCGGTCGACGTCGTCCTGACCGGCCTGACCATCTCCAACGGTCTGGACTGGAGCCCCGACGGCTCCCTGGCCTACTACAACGACACCGCGACCGGCCGGGTCGCCGTGTTCGACTACAGCGCAGAGACGGGCCTGACCGGCCAGCGCAGTTTTGCCGAGATCCCCGCGGAATCGGGCTTCCCGGACGGCCTCACCGTGGACAGCCAGGGCGGGGTCTGGGTGGCCCTGTACGGCGGAAGCGCCGTGCACCGCTACACGCCGGATGGCCGACTCGACGGCGTCGTCGAGGTCGCCGCGAGCCGGGTCACGGCGTGCACCTTCGGCGGCCCGAACCTCGACGAGCTCTTCATCACGACCTCCCGGGAGGGCCTCGACGAGGGCGAGGAGGCCCTCGCCGGGTCTCTCTTCCGGGTGGATGCCGGGGTCACCGGCCAGCCCGTGCGCGAGTTCGCCGGCTGAGCAGCCGGCCCGGTGCTCGCACCTGGCCCGAATCAGATCAGTGCAGCAGCCCGGCGACGAGATTGATCATCGTCGCGAGGATGACCGATCCGAAAAGGTAGGACAGCAGTCCGTGGCGGAGCGCCGTCATCCGGATGATGTGCGTCTTCAGGTTCGTGTCAGACACCTGGAAGGTCATGCCGAGGGTGAATGCCAGGTAGGCGAAATCCCCGTAGCTCGGCGGTTCGGTCTGGTTGAACTCGATCCCGCCATCCGCTCCCTCGTAGTAGAGCCGGGCGTAGCGGAGCGTGAACAAGGTGTGCAGCAGCGTCCAGGACAGGACGACGCTCAGCACGGACACCAGGGCGAGCACGACCTGAGCCGCCCCCGTCGTGGAATGCGTCTCGATGAGGAGGAGGCCGAGGGCGCCGAGGCTCGCGAGACTGACCAGGAGCACGAGCAGGTCTGACACGCCCCGGGACGGGTCCTCCCTGGTCGCGTGGGTCGCGGTCGTCGCGGCGTCCATCGGCGCGATCACGATCCAGACCCAGCCGATGAACGTGACGCACGCTGCCGCCCAGCCCACGATCGGGGTGAGCACCCAGTCGCCCCAGATCGACGTCACGAATGCGGCGGCCACGCCGATCACGGCCATAACGATCAGGCGAGTGCTCGAGCGACGCACCCGCAGGGTATCCCAGGTCTTCATGGCCCGATCGTCCCACAGATCCGCCCGGAGTCCGTGAGCGGCACGGGTGGGGCGAGATGCCAGAATCGATCGATAGGGTGAAGAGAACGTCAGACGCAGGTCTGGCCCAGGACAACTGCGGCTTACCGCAACGATCGAACGAAAGAGACCGCGAGGATGTCAGAGAGCCCGGCCGCGGCATCGCCATACGAGGTGCTCGGCGTGAGCCCGGAGGCGACCAGCGAGGAATTGCGGCGCGCGTATCGCAAGCGGCTGCGTCTCACCCACCCGGATGTCGGGGGTCGCGCCGCCGACTTCCAGGCCGTGCAGGTGGCGTGGGAACGGATCGGCAATCCCGAGAGCCGGGCGGACTACGACCGGCGCCGGTACCCGGACAACGATCCGGGGACCGTGCACACCGGCTCCGCCACCGGTTCCGGCTCCGGCTCGCCGCGTGCGTCGTCTGCGGCGACGGGTCCACGCGCCCGGATGTACGGCCACCCGGGTGGCCACGCCCGGCAACGGTACCTCGAACTCCTCCGCGAATGGGTCGGCCGCGGCACCGTCATCGAGGATCCATACGCGCCCCAGCTCGTCCGCTCCGCGCCCCGCGAGATCCGGCATTGCCTGGCCCGCGCCCTCGCCCAGGAATCGACGGCCCATCTCGTCTCCCTGCTCGGCATCGGCTACACGGCCTGGCACGACGTGCTCGCCGGCTCGCACCCCGACCCGGTCGACCATGTCGTCCTCGGCCCGGCCGGCCTGTTCGCGATCCTCTCCGAGGACTGGGGCGCCCCGGTCGAACTCCGCCGCGGGGAGCTCCTGGCGGAGACCCTGCGGCCGGAAGACCGTCCCGTGCACGAATTCGAGGACGCCGCGCGGGCGCTCTCCCGCGCCCTCGGCGTGCGCTTCACCGCCCTCGTCGTCGTGCTCCCCGACGACGCACTCTCCGAGCCGCTGGGAATACCCGGTCGCGGACGGCGTCCCTCGGTCGTCATCATTCCGCGGTCGCGGCTCGTCGGCCTGTTACGCGACGGGCTGCCCGGCATGGATCGCGGCAGCTTCGAGAAGGTGTTCGAGCTGCGCAGCCGCCTTCAGGACGGCATCCGCTTCGTCACCGACTAGTCATTCGGCCTGGTCATTCAGCGCTGGCGAAGACCCAGTTTGTCGACCCAGTAGGACAGGAAGCTCGCACCGGCGGCGTCGTGAATCAGGTCACCCTCGACGATCACCGGGTACGGCCGGTCGAGGACCCCGTCGGATGGGCGCACGTCGACGTGGGCGACGTCGTACCCGGCGGTGTGCAGGTGGTCGGCCATCAGGTAGTCGCTGCGGGAGTCGCCGACGGAGCGCCACACCCGGGGGAGCGGGCCGGACTCGGCGAAAAAGGCGAGGGCGCGTTCTGCACCGTGGTCCTTGTCGAGGGTGACGGACTCGATGTCCGTCGAGATGATCGTGGGATCGATGCGGAACGGTACGGCGCCGGACGCGTCCGGTGAGACCCGGTCGCCGAAGCGGACCCCGAGCCCGAGGCCCGTGAGGATCGCGAAGGAGGCGTCGTTGAAGTCGGCCGCTGCCGCGGCGTAGTCCGCGTCTGCGGCATCCGTGCGTTGCTCGACGGACACCATGGCCTGCTTGGTCTCATCGAAGAACATCGTGTCGGCGAAGCGGTCGTGCACGAGCGAACGGATCGCGTCGACGGCCGCCGTCGGCAGTGCGACGCTCGGATCGACGACGACCGTGCCCATTCCGGCCGCGGTGATCGGGAACCAGACGGCGCCCTTTTCGCACACACCGTACATGCGCATGGTCTCGGGCAGGCCGGTCGCGAGGAGAGGCGAGATGACCTGCTCCCGAATGAAAAGCGACGAGCGGCCGGTGATGAAGGCGATCGGAACGTTCGCGGCGGCGAGCGTGATCAGGTCGGCGATGATGCTGTCGCGCCGGATCGTCCGGGTGACCGGACTGGCGATCGGCCCGTCGACGTCGAGGAGGAGGCCGAGGGGAGGAAGGCTGTCTGGCATGCCCCCATTGTTTCACGGCCCAACTGTTCCACGACCCGCCGGCGCTGCGTCAGCGGGTCGTGACCCTCACGTCTCCGTTGGTGGTCTGCGCGATGATGGTGCGCCGAGCCGAGGGATCGCTCGGGATGGAGCCGGTGTCGACGTTCCCGTTCGTCGTGCGCGCGTCGACGCGGTAGGAGAGTCCGGCTTCGGGCATCCGCACCGTGATCGAACCGTTGGTGCTGCGGGCCTCGACGGCCTCGGGGGCATCCCGGAAATCGACCTCGACGGCTCCGTTCGTGGTCGTGGCCACCACGCGGCGGGAACCGGCATCGCGCACCCTGACGGCGCCATTGGTGGTGTGGACCTCCACCCGGCCGAGCGTGCCGGTCGTCTCGACGGCTCCGTTCGTGGTCGTCAGCCTGAGGGCGCCGGTGAGCCCCGACACTTCGATCTGCCCGTTCACCCCGTCTGTCGTGAGGGAGAGGGCCGCGGGCAGGGCCACGGTCATGGTCAGGGAGCAGAAGCCGAGCCACTGGTTCGGGCATCCTCCGGTGACCTCGGTCACGCCGTTCGCCGTGGTGATCTCCAGCGTGGGGGTGGCACCGAGGGAGCTGCCGTCGGCACGCACGTGCACCTGGGCGTCGGGGCTGGACTCGAAACGGAGGGCGGAGTTCGGAACCCGGACGTCAACGCTCGACCCGGCTTCGGCATCCGCTGCGAGATGGACGGGCGTGCCGACCGCGCCGCCGGTGACCAGGAGGACGAGCAGCCCGGCCCCGGCGAGGATGACGAGCGCCAGCACGATCACGGCAACGATGAGGCCGGCCCGTCCTCCGCGGCGCCGGGCCGGCTGCGAGGATGCGGCGGCCTGGGTCCGGTCGCTCGGGGACGGTATCGGTGGACGTGCCGGCGGTGTCGCACTCGCGCTCATGCAGCAGACCCTACCCGGGTCGCGCTCACCCGGCGCGGCCGGAGGCCTGGCGCAGCAGGTCAGCTGACGTGCACCGCCGGACGGCGTTTGACGTCGCGCTCGGCGACGCGGAGCACCTCGCGGGTCACCGGGGCGACCTCGCCGTTTCCGAAGAACAGGAACCTGGCCATGTTGGAGATCGGGCTGCCCTCTGTCCACTCGAAGTAGATCGTGGGGACGACTCCGGTCACATCGCGGATCTCGAGGAGCACGGAAGCCAGGGTGTTGGGGATGTTCCCGCTGTAGACCTCGAGGACCCGGTAGCCGTGCTTGACCACGCCGCGAACGAGGAGGTCTTCCTCGAACTCGGAGGAGTCCGTGCCGTGCACCTCGAGAAAGATCGTCTGGGAGTCTCGGGGAATGTGCGAGTAGCGACGTTCGTCGCGGTCCTTGTGCCGGTACTCGTGCTCGCTGCCGTCGTCGGGTTCGTTCGCGATGACCCGGACGGCACCGTCAGTGGCATCCGCCTTGACGAACGCGAGGGCCGTCTCGTCGAGGACCACGGATGTCGCCCGAAGCTGGAAGGAGCGGCGCACCCGGGAGATCAGGGAGATCAGCAGGATCCCGGCGATGAACAGCGCCGCGATGCGCAGGCCGTCCGGGCGTTCGATGATGTTGAGCACGGTCGTGTACGCGAAGACGAGGGAAATGGCGCCGAAACCGATCGTGCGCTTGCGCTGCCCCTGCCGGCGGGCCGACAGGGTCACCGCGGCGGACGCCGAGGTGATCAGCACGAGCACGCCCGTCGCGTATGCGCCGCCCTGGGCGTCGACGCTGGCCTGGAAGACGACCGTGATGATGAATGCGATCGCGGTGAACACGAGCACGAGCGGCCGCACGGCGCGGGCCCACTGCGGCGCCATGCCGTAACGCGGCAGGTAGCGGGGAACAAGGTTGAGCAGTCCGGCCATGGCGGACGCCCCGGCGAACCAGAGGATGCAGATCGTGCTGATGTCGTACACGGTTCCGAACACCGGGCCGAGGAACTCGTGCGCGAGGTACGCGAGCGCGCGACCGTTGGCCTGCCCGCCGGGCTGGAATTCGGCCTGCGGGATCAGGAACGTCGTCATGAAGCTCGTCAGGATCAGGAAGCCGCTCATGATCACGGCGGCCGTCGTCAGCAGACGGCCGGCGCCTCGGATGCGCCCGGCGGGGCGCTCGGGGGTGTCGCTGGGGTCCCCGGTGATCTGGGGCATCACGGCGACGCCGGTTTCGAAGCCGGAGAGTCCGAGGGCGAGCTTCGGGAAGACGATCAGGGCGATCCCGACCATGATCAGCGGGTCACCGTGCTGGGCGTTGAGGGCGCTCCACCAGTCGGTGATCATCACCGGCTGGCTCGCAATCTGTGCCAGGGAGACGAACACCACCACGAGGTTGAGCGCGAGGTAGACGCCCACGAGCACGACGGCGATGCCGATCGCCTCCTTGAACCCCTTGAGGAAGACGATCGCGAGGAGCGAGATCAGGGCGAGGGTGATGCCGATCTCGTTGCCGTGGAACCACTCGGGGGCGAACGGGTTCTCGATGGCGTGGGCCGTGGCATCCGCCGCCGAGAGGGTGATCGTGATCATGAAGTCGGTTGCCGCGAAGCCGAGCAGGGCCAGGACGAAGAGCTTGCCGGCCCACCAGGGCAGGAGATGTTCGAGCATGTGGATCGAACCGGAGCCGTTGAAGCTCTCGCGGGCGACCCTCCGATAGACGGGGAGCGCACCGAGCAGCGTCAGCAGGACGAGAACGATCGTCGCGAACGGGGATAGCAGGCCGGCCGCGAGCGCGGCGATGGCCGGCTGGTAGCCGAGCGTGGAGAAATAGTCGACGCCGGTCAGGCACATGACGCGCCACCAGCTGTGCGTCTTCTCCGCTGTGCGAGCGTGCGGGCCCTGGTGCGGACGCTCACTGTCCTGCAGGAGCCAGTGCGACAAACGGTCCCGCCGGGTGGGAACGGTGCGGGGAGCCGCGGTGGAGCCGGCCTCCGTCGAGGAGTGAGGCATACGAGGGGCCCTTACTGGTGTGGAGGTCGCGCAGTGCAGGGATTATCCTACGCGCCTGCACGGCCCGCGGACACGGTCGGAAGCCCCGAATCACCGGCGGGGGCCGGGGTGGCGACCTGGAGTGCCGACCGGCGGCGCCTAACCTTGAACACCGATTATCCTTGAACACGATGATTACGAGACGAATGGCCGCCTTGCGCCTGGATATTCCGCTCGAGATGGCGCAACGACACGACCTCCCCGCGCGCCTGACCGAGGCGGAAATGGCCCAGATCGAAAGCAACCCGCCTGACTGGCTCGTGCAGTCGCGGGCCAACCGAACGGGCAAGAAACCCGTCTGGGTCGAACTCCGCTGCGACGTCTGCGGTTTCTCGGAGGCGGCCCGGCCGAAGAAGTGGTGGCCTGCCTTCACCTACCTGACCTGTGACGACCATGGCGCGGACGAACTGCCGGAGCCCGCGGCCGGGCTCAGCCGGACAGAGGTCGACGGTGTCGGCACCCGCTTCATCGGGATCGTCGACGAGACTCCCTGACACTTCCTGACCGGGTCTGCCTCAGGCCCGGGTGAGCCGGGGCATCGACACCGCGGCTACCACCGTCAGCGCAGCGGTGATCGCGACCGCGACGAAGACCGCAGCGGATGCCGCCTGGACGCTTGCGGCATCCCGCACGCCCGATGCCGAGGCGCCGATGATCGCGTTCGCCACCGCCCCGAAGATCGCGACTCCGACGGCGCTGCCGATGGACCGGGAAAACAGGTTCGCACCCGTCACGACGCCGCGTTCGTTCCATTCGACGCTCGACTGCGCGGCGATGAGCGTGGGAGTTGCGACGAGGCCGAGGCCGAGTCCCACCACGAAACAGCTGAGCGCGGTGACGCCGAGAAGCGGCGTGCGGGCCGTCCCCGCGAGGATCAGGGCACCGGTCAGCACGATCGAGACACCGATCAGCGCCGTGTTCCGGAATCCGATCCTGAGGTACAGCCGGCCTGAGAGTGCCGCCGAGATGGGCCAGCCGATGGTGAGGGCGGCGAGGGCGAGGCCGGCGACGAGCGGCGGCGTGCCGAGTACGCCCTCGAGGTAGGTCGGCACGAAGGAGGTCAGCCCGATCAGGATCGCACCGACGCCGACCGAGATCAGCGCTGTGCTGAGGAGCAGGCGCCGGCTGAACGCCCAAAGCGGGAGCACCGGCTCTGCGGCCCGACGCTCCGCAAAGCCGAACAGCACGAGGAGCACCGCCCCGGTCGAGAAGGCCGCGATGCTCGGCACGGAGTCCCAGGCCCAGGCCTGGCCGCCCTCGAGCACCGCGAGGATCAGGAGGGTGAGCGCCGCGGTCAGGAGGACGGCGCCGAGGTAGTCGACCCGGTGGCGGCGGACCGTGATGGTCTCGTGGAAGGTGCGCTGCAGCATCCACGCCGCGATGAGGCACAACGGGATGTTCACGAAGAAGATCCAGCGCCAGGACAGGAACTGCGAGAAGATCCCGCCGAGGCTCGGGCCGACCACCGAGGAGATCGCCCACACGCTCGCGAGGTAGCCCTGCACTTTCGCACGTTCGACGACGGTGTAGATGTCACCGGCGATCGTGATCGCCATGGGCTGCACGGCGCCGGCTCCCAGGCCCTGGATCGCCCGGAAGGCGATCAGGGCGGGCATGCTCCAGGCCAGGCCGCAGAGCACGGAGCCGAGCAGGAACAGCCCGATGCCGATCATCACGATCGGTTTGCGGCCGAGCGTGTCGGACAGTTTTGCGTACACGGGCACGGAGACGGCCTGGGCGAGCAAGTAGATCGAGAACAGCCACGGGAACTGGGCGAAGCCGCCGAGGTCGCCGACGATCGTCGGCACCGCGGTCGCGAGAATTGTCGCGTCGATCGCCACGAGTCCCGTCGTGAGCATCAGGGCGATCAGGATCGGGCCGCGCGCTGACCGGAAACCTACTTCAGTGGTGCTCATTCGGCCTCCGTCGTCAATTCGCTACGAGGGGTGTAATCCTTACGGGCGGTCCGGCATTCCCATTCCGGAATAAGAACTCGGGCAGGGGCACATTCGACCTGAGGCAAAAGAGAAGGCCCCCGGACGAATCCGGGGGCCTTCCTGCACTGTCTCAACCAGCGCTCGTCCGGTCGCTTTGGTTATCTGCGAACGGAAGTCTAGGTCGAGTGTAGCAACGCCTCGCCGTCGAGGCGGTACGTCGTCCACCCGTCGAGGGGCCGGGCGCCGAGGGACTCATAGAAGCCGATGGCGGGCGCGTTCCAGTCGAGGACGTCCCATTCCAGGCGCGCATACCCGCGCTCGACGCAGAGTGCCGCGAGGCCGGTCAACAGCGCGGTACCGAGACCGCTGAAGCGATAGGCCGGGCGCACGTAGAGGTCCTCGAGATGGATGCCGTGCACGCCCTCCCAGGTCGAAAAGGTGAGGAACCACACGGCCATCCCGGCAAGGGTCCCGGCCTCGTCGCCGTCGATGACGAATGCATGGACCGCGGGGTCGTCGCCGAAGAGGGCGGTGAGGAACCCCTCCTCTGTCGCGGCAACGGCGTCGGGTTCGCGTTCGTATTCGGCGAGCTCGATGACCAGCCTGAGGATCTCGGGAACATCAGCGGGCACGGCGGGACGGATCGGTTTCATCCGATCAGCGTACGGGACCTCCCGCTGACCGGCGCTACTCCTCCGACGGCTTCCGGCGCTGTTGTTTCGTCGCCGAACGCTGTTCCTTGTTCGCGAGTCGACGACGGGTCGAGCCCCTGGTCGGCTTGGTGGCCCGGCGGGGAGCAGCATCCGGAGCGAGGGCCGTGGCCACGAGTTCGGCGAGTTTGGTCAGGGCGATCTCGCGGTTCCTGAGCTGGGATCGTTGCTCCGATGCGGCCATGGTGACCACTCCGCCGACAAGTCGTCTGTCGAGTCGCACCAGGAGCCGTGCCCGCTGGTCGTCGGACAGTGTCGGGGACAGGGCGACGTTCCAGGACACTTCGACCCGGCTGTCCGAGGTGTTCACGTGCTGCCCGCCCGGTCCCGGTGACCGCGAGAACCGCCAGCCCAGTTCCGCTGCGGGAATCGTGAGCGCGGGCGACACCTCCAGATCCATGGTCTCAGCGTGTCACACCCGGGCGAAGTGCATGCGCAGTGCGTGCGGTGTGGCACCCCGGTGACTTCCTTTGGTAGAGTAGCCGCGGGCGCCAATGAGAGCGCTCTCACAAGGTTTGGGTCTGGTTCGTCGTTGGAGTCCACTATTTTGGAACCCATCGCCATCCGGTTCTCCGCATATCGCAAAGGTGCACACATGAGGTTCGGTCATTTCGACGACGAGGCCAGGGAATACGTGATCGAGACCCCGCTCACGCCATACCCGTGGATCAACTACCTGGGCAGCGAAGATTTCTTTTCCCTGATTTCTCATACGGCCGGCGGGTACACGTTCTACAAGGACGCGAAGATGCGTCGCCTCACCCGGTATCGCTACAACGACATTCCCACCGACTCCGGCGGACGATATTTCTTCATCAACGACGGCGGCGACGTCTGGACGCCCAGCTGGCTGCCGATGAAGAAGGACCTCGACTTCTTCGAGACCCGGCACGGCATGGGCTACACCCGCATCACCGGCGAGCGCGGCGGCCTGCGCGTCTCCACGCTCTACTTCGTGCCCCTCGGCGAGACGGCCGAGGTGCAGAAGGTGACGATCACCAACGCCTCGGACCACGTCAAGACGTTCTCCCTCTTCTCCTACCTCGAGTTCTGCCTCTGGAACGCCCAGGACGACCAGACCAACTACCAGCGCAACCTCTCCCTCGCCGAGGTCGAGGTCGAGGGCAGCACGATCTACCACAAGACGGAATACCGGGAACGGCGTGACCACTACGCCGTCTACTCGGTGAACGCCGAGATCGCCGGCTTCGACACCGACAGGGAGACCTTTGTCGGGCTCTACGAGACCCTGGCCGAGGCGAAGGTCCCGAACGCCGGCACGGCACAGAACTCGATGGCGTCCGGCTGGTACCCGATCGGTTCGCACCAGGTCGACTCCACCCTGCAGCCCGGCGAGACCCGCGAGCTCGTGTTCGTGGTCGGCTACGTCGAGAACACCGAGGAGAACGGCCAGGGCAAGTGGGCCGACGACGCCAAGCAGGTCGTCAACAAGACCCGGGCACACGAACTGCTCGCCCGCCTCGACACCACCGAGAAGGCGGATGCCGCGTTCGCGGCCCTGGGGGAGTACTGGACCACCCTGCTCTCCGCGTACACCGTGACCTCGCCGGACGACAAGCTCAATCGGATGGTCAACATCTGGAACCAGTACCAGTGCATGGTCACGTTCAACATGTCCCGCTCGGCCTCCTACTTCGAGACCGGAATCGGGCGCGGGATGGGCTTCCGAGACTCGACCCAGGACCTGCTCGGCTTTGTGCACCTGATCCCGGACCGCGCACGCGAACGCATCCTCGACATCGCCGCCACCCAGCTTCCGGACGGGTCGGCATACCACCAGTACCAGCCGCTCACGAAACGCGGAAACAACGAGCTCGGGAGCGGCTTCAACGACGACCCGGCCTGGCTGATCATCGGGGTGGATGCCTACCTCAAGGAGACCGGGGACTTCAGCATCCTCGACGAGGTCGTGCCGTTCGACAACAACGACGCGCTCGCGCAGACCCTGTACACCCACCTCACGCGGTCCTTCGAGTTCACCCTCAACAACCTCGGCCCCCACGGCCTGCCCCTGATCGGGCGCGCCGACTGGAACGACTGCCTCAACCTGAACTGCTTCTCGACGACGCCGGGCGAGTCCTTCCAGACCACGGAGAACCAGGCAGGCGGCGTTGCGGAATCGACCTTCATCGCGGCGCAGTTCGTCCTCGCGGCCGGACAGTACGCGACCATCGCTGAACGCGGCGGCGACACCCAGCAGGCCGACCGCGCCCGCAAGGCCGCTGCGACCATGAGCCGGGTTCTGCTCACGGACGGCTGGGACGGCGAATGGTTCCTGCGCGCCTACGACTTCTACGGCAACAAGGTCGGCACCCACGAAGACACCGAGGGCCGGATCTGGATCGAGCCCCAGGGCTTCGCGGTCCTCGCCGGCGTCGGCGTCGAGCACAACGCGGACGGAACCCCGTCCGCCACGAGCCCCGCATTCCGCGCCCTCGACTCCGTGGACCGCCTGCTCGGCTCCGAACACGGGCTCGTGCTGCAGTACCCGGCGTACAAGAGCTACCGCATCGAGCTCGGCGAGGTCTCGACGTACCCGCCGGGCTACAAGGAGAACGGCGGAATCTTCTGCCACAACAACCCGTGGGTCATCATCGGCGAGACGGTCCTCGGCCGCGGCGCCAAGGCCTTCGACCACTACCGCAAGATCACGCCCGCGTACCGTGAGGACATCTCCGAGGTGCACCGCCTCGAGCCGTACGTGTACGCGCAGATGATCGCGGGCAAGGAGGCCTCCCGGCACGGCGAGGCCAAGAACTCCTGGCTCACCGGAACGGCGGCGTGGAACTTCGTGACGGTGTCCCAGTACCTCCTGGGCGTGCGCACCGACTACGACGGACTGGTCGTCGACCCGCAGCTCGGGCCGGACGTCGCGGAATTCGCCGTCACCCGGCGCGCCCGCGGTGCGACCTACGTCATCACGGTGGCGAACTCGGGCCGTGAGGGGTCCCGCGCGAGCCTCGAGGTCGACGGAGTGGCGATCGACGGCCGCACGGTGCCGTACGCCCCGGCCGGCAGCGTCGTGCAGGTGCGCGCCACCCTGTAGTCACACCAGCACGGCATTCGCCCGGTGCGCCCGAGACAGTCTCCGGCGCACCGGGCATTGCGCGTCACAGGGCTTTGCGCGCCACCGGTAAATAAACCGTGTCCGACCGGAGGAATTGCCCCGCTATCCGTGCCGGGGGTGCTTATATGAGCACGTGGACGAATGGACCGGGGGACTGCCGCCCGCTGCGCATGCGCGCATCGCGGCACAACGCGCGAGCCGAACCTCCGGGTCGCTGCTCTCCGTCGCGGCGGCGGCGAGCCTCCAGAGCGTCGGGCTGACCGCCGTCGGCGAAGTCTTCGGCTGCGCGGTCATGAACCTCGGGTGGAGGGGCAGCGGTTGTGCCTGGTGGACGTCGGGGACGAACATGCGGACATCATCGATCGGCCAGGTTTCGCCCGTGACGACCTCAGGCGGCGGGTCCACGTGGGGCAGCTTCGCCCCCTACGTCGGCGCGTACGAACGCGGCTGGTATGGCGCACTCAAGCGGATGCGCGTCGAGGCGCAGGCACTCGGGGCGCACGGCGTGGTGGATATCCGCATCCATCGCACCCGCGTCGAGGGCACGGCATGGGAGTTCAGCGCCCTCGGCACGGCCGTGCGCTCGACGGATTCCTCTCACCTGCCTTTTCCCGCAGCTGACGCCGATCCCTGGTACACCAACCTGAGCGGTGAAGACTGCGCCGCGGCTCTCCTGGCCGGCTACCTCCCGCACAGTGTCGTGCTCGGAATGTCCGTGTCGACGAAGCATGAGGACTGGCAACTCCAGCAGCAGCGCACGAGCTGGATCAACGGGGAAGTGACCGGGATGACCCGACTGGTCCAGGCGGCGCGGCGCGAGGCCAGGGAGCGGCTCGCACGACGGGTCACGCACACCGGTGCGGCAGATCTCGTCGTGACCGGTACGACCCTGTCCGAGTTCGACACAGCGTGCGGCGGCTCGGACGCACGAGACCTGCACGCCGAGTTCGTCATCGTCGGCACGACTCTCGTGGCACTGCCCCGGGCGAACAGACGGCCCGCCGCACCCCCGCCACTGACCGTGATGCCCTTGCGCGATCCAAAACACCGCCCCCGAACGCCTGAACATTGATCCCGGCTTCACCCATGACGAGCGAACGGACCACGACCCCATGACGGACCCACTCACCGGCGTCTCCCTTTCGGCGAGCGCCCGGGCGCGCCTGGCCGACGGCAAGAAGCACCTGTTCACCTCCGACCTGTCCGTCAACGAGTTCCTCCTGGTCCGGCAGGCCGGATTCCGCCCGGTCGGGCTGGTGCTCGGTTCGAGCGTGTACCACGTCGGGATCCAGACGCGACGCTGGGGCCAGAACATGGAGCTCGACAAGCTCAGCGCGGCGATGTACCACGCTCGCGAACTCGCGATGACGCGTATGGAGGCGGAGGCCGACGCCCTGGGTGCCGACGGAATCGTGGGCGTTCGGCTCGAAATCGAGTTCAAGGACTACGGCAACAACCTGGCCGAATTCGTGGCCATCGGAACAGCCGTCGTGGCCGACCACGCCCCGGCGAGCGGTACCTGGCGCAACAACAAGGGTCTTCCGTTCACTTCGGACCTCTCGGGTCAGGACTTCTGGACCCTGATCCAGTCCGGCTACGCCCCGCTCGGCCTCGTGATGGGAACCTGCGTCTATCACATCGCCCACCGGGGAGCGATATCCGCCCTCAGCAACCTCGGGGCGAACATCGAGATCACCCAGTTCACGGAGGCACTGTACGACGCGCGGGAACTGGCCATGGGGAGAATGCAGACGGAGGCCGAAGCCCTTGCGGCCGACGGCATCGTCGGAGTGCAACTCCTGTCGCTGCCGCACCGGTGGGGCGGGCACACCACGGAATTCTTTGCGATCGGAAGCGCGGTCCGCGAGTTGCGCGAGGATCACGTCATCGCCACTCCGAGCCTGGTGCTTCCCCTGACCGATGGTGGTCGCTGGTGACCCTGGCGGACGCCGCGGCCGACCCGGAGTCGTTCCTGGCGAGCCTTGTCGACGGGGCCACTCGTGCGCTGTCCGCGCCGGTGGCCGCGAGCGTCCTGACGGTACTGCGGGACCGCTCGCTCGCAGACCGCGTCGCTCGCCGGCCCGGGAACATCAGCGAGATTCGACTCGCCTCGAACGGTGAGACCATGACCCTCACGCACCTCGCGGGGCCCCGATTCCTCGCCCAGACCCAGCGGGTTTCCGGCGGCGTCGTGATCTCACGGCGTACCCTGACCCTCGGCGAATGGCTCAGCGTCTTCGCCGGCCGTGTCGCCGCCGTGGCGGGGGATGCCGCGGGCGAGGCTTCCGCATCGGCGCGAGCACTCCAGACCCTCGGCATCGAGTCGACAGGGTCGGACGTGCGGGTAGCCGAGGCGTCCCTCGACGGCGATCTGCGAGGCCTTCCGGCACGAGTGGAGTCCCGTCTCCCGCCGGAAGCCGTCACGGCCGTCCGTCGGATCACCGCCCTGCTTCTGGAGACCCTGCCGAGGTTGGCAGGCAAGGTGGAAGCCGAGATGACGGCCAGTCGAACGGCGACCTCGTATCTCCCCGAGACTCTGCGCACATATCTTGCCCTCCCGGCCGAGTGGGCGCACGACCACGTTTTCGCCGACGGCACCACCCCCGACGATGCCCTGATTGCGCAGTTGGCGGTCCTGGAGACCGCCGTCAGAAGGATGCACGAAGCGGCCGTCGGACATGATGCCGAAGCCCTGCTGGTCAACGGCAGGTTCCTCACGGCGCGTTTCGCCAGGTCCAGTCTCGATCTCTCGTAACGGCGATGCACGTGCGGGCTGCGCTGACGAGGACTAGCTTGGCGGCGTGACCACTCCTGCGATCGACGCACGCACCGCTCACGCCGCCGGCGTCGAGCGACTCCTCGCGAGCTACCGGGCGGTCCCGCCGGCGGCATCCGTGCGGCTGGCCAAGCCCACGTCGAACCTGTTCCGGTCACGCACGAAACCGGACACACCGGGCCTGGACACGTCGGGATTGACCGGCGTCATCGCGGTCGACCCGGAGGCGCGGACGGCCGACGTGGCCGGCATGTGCACGTACGCCGACCTCGTCGCCGCGACGCTGCCGCACGGGTTGGCGCCCCTCGTGGTGCCGCAGCTGAAGACGATCACCCTCGGCGGTGCGGTCACGGGCCTGGGCATCGAGTCGACGTCGTTCCGCAATGGACTCCCGCACGAGTCGGTGCTGGAGCTGGACATCCTCGCGGGAACGGGCGAGGTCGTCACCGCTTCGCCCACCGAGCACGATGACCTCTACCGTGCCTTCCCCAACTCCTACGGCACCCTCGGTTACGCGGTGCGCCTGCGCATCGAGCTGGAGCCGGTGGAACCCTTCGTCGAGATCCGGCACGTTCGGTTCCACTCGCTTCCCGACCTCGTCGCGGCGATGGGCCGAATCGTCACGACCGGGGAATTCGACGGTCACCGCGTCGATTACCTCGACGGCGTGGTGTTCAGCGCCACAGAGGGCTACCTCTGCCTGGGCACGCAGACCGCGGCGCCCGGCCCCGTGAGCGACTACACCGGCCAGAAGATCTACTACCGCTCCATCCAGCACGACGAGGGAACAACGGTCGACCGGCTGACGATCCATGACTACCTCTGGCGATGGGACACGGACTGGTTCTGGTGCTCGGAGGCATTCGGTGCCCAGCGTCCGCTCGTGCGCAGGCTGTGGCCCAAAACGCTTCGGCGCAGCAGCTTCTACGGAAGGCTCATGCGCTACGAACAGCGATTCCACATCGGCGATCGCCTCGAGCGACTCCGGAATCGTCCGCCCCGGGAACGGGTCGTGCAGGACGTCGAGATACCGATCGAGCGCTGTGCGGAGTTCCTCGACTGGTTCCTGGACACGGTGCCGATCGAACCGATCTGGCTCTGCCCGCTGAGGCTGCGTGACGACGGCGACTGGCCGCTCTACCCGCTGCGGCCCCGGCAGACCTATGTCAACGTCGGATTCTGGTCGACGGTACCGGTGGGGTCCATCGAAGGGGCGACGAACCGTCTGATCGAGGCCGCGGTCAGCGAGTTCGACGGGCACAAGTCGCTGTACTCGGACTCGTACTACTCTCCGGAGAGATTCGATGAACTCTATGGCGGAGACGCCTACCGGAGCGTCAAGAACCGCTACGACCCCGACTCACGTCTCCTCGACCTCTACGCAAAGGCGGTGCAACGACGATGACCACGTTCCAGCAGCGATCCTCGGAAGCCACGGAAGGGGCTCGCACGTCGGAGCCGGAGGGGAGGCTCGCCCTCGCCGGGATCCTTGAAATCCTGGCCGGCGGACGGCTCCCACTCCGTTTCACCGCCTACGACGGGAGTTCGGCCGGCCCGCCGGAGGCACCGTTCGGGCTGGAGCTGAGAACGCCGCGGGGCACGACCTACCTGGCGACCGGCCGCGGCGACCTGGGCCTGGCCCGCGCCTACATCGCCGGTGACCTCGAGATCCACGGGGTGCACCCCGGCGACCCGTACGAACTTCTCAGAGCGCTCACCGGCGACCTGATCTTCACGCTGCCGTCGCCCCGGGTGATGGCCACCATCATCCGCTCGATCGGAGTCGGGCACCTGCGCCCGATCAAACCGCCGGAACTGGAGGCACCGCCGCGCTGGCGCCGGATCGCCGGGGGACTCCGGCACAGCAAGGGCAGGGACGCCGAGGCGATCCACCACCACTACGACGTCTCGAACACCTTCTACGAGTGGGTGCTCGGGCCGTCGATGACCTACACGTGCGCGTGCTACCCGGGTCCGGATGCGTCCCTCGACGAGGCCCAGGAGAACAAGTACCGGCTGGTGTTCGAGAAGCTTCGGCTGAAGCCGGGCGACCGGCTGCTCGACGTCGGCTGCGGCTGGGGCGGCATGGTGCGTTACGCCGCCCGCCGCGGCGTGAGGGCCACAGGAGTGACCCTGTCGGAACAGCAGGCCGGCTGGGCGCAGCGTGCGATCGCCGAGGAGGGCCTGGTCGACCTCGCCGAGGTCCGGTTCGGCGACTACCGCGACATCGCCGACACCGGCTTCGACGCCGTGTCGTCGATCGGGCTGCTCGAGCACATCGGCGTGCGCAACTATCCCGCGTATTTCGAATTCCTGCAGTCCCGCCTGCGCCAGGGCGGGCTCCTGCTCAACCACTGCATCACCCGCCCGGACAACCGCTCCGAGGCGTCCACCCGCGGGTTCATCGACCGGTACGTCTTCCCCGACGGCGAGCTCACCGGCTCGGGCCGCATCATCAGCGCCGCACAGGACACCGGCCTGGAGGTCGTGCACGAGGAGAACCTGCGCCAGCACTACGCCCTGACCCTGCGGGACTGGTGCGCCAACCTCGTCGAGCACTGGGATGAGGCCGTGACCGAGGTTGGGCTGCAGACCGCGAAGGTGTGGGGACTGTACATGGCCGGCTCACGGCTCGCCTTCGAGACCGGGGGCATCCAGCTGCACCAGGTACTTGCGGTGAAGCCGTCGGGCGCTGAGGGCCTCACTGACCTGCCCCTACGACCGTGGTGGACGCCCTGATTCGTTGGGGAAGTTCGTTGGGGACGTTCATTGCGGAAGAATGATGGTCCGGAGAACCGATGTCGTCCTAAGCTGAGGCGTGATCAGTAACTCAGCGGCCGGCGTTGCCAGCACAGCAAAGAACAGCCGCGCTTTGCAGATGCTTGCCCGCCTGGGCTTCGCCGTCAACGGCTTGTTGCACATCCTCATCGCCGCGATAGCCATCGCTATCGCAGTTGGCGCCGGAAGCGGTAGTGCAGATCAGTCCGGTGCTCTCGGGCAGCTCGCGACGAGCCCGGGCGGAGTATTCGTTCTGTGGGTTGTGGTCGCGGGAATGGCCGCCCTCGGGCTCTGGCTGCTTCTGGGAGCGTTCCTGATGCGCGGAGCAGACCCCAAACGTAAGTGGTCCCGGCGCGTCACTGAAGTCGGCAAGGCGGTTGTCTATTTCCTCCTTGCGGTGACCGCGTACACCTTTGCGCAGGGGGGAGCGACGAGTTCCTCCGGCAGTGCCCGTGATGCCAGCGCATCGCTTCTTGCGGCGCCAGGGGGCGTGATCGTCCTCCTGGCCGGGGGTCTCCTCGTGCTGGCCATCGGGGTCTACTTCGTGCGCAAGGGTGCGTTGCAGAAGTTCACGGCAGATATCTCGGTGCCGAGCGGGTCTGCTGGAAAGGTTGTCCTCGGCTTGGGAATCGTCGGCTACGTCGCCAAGGGAATTGTGTTGGGTGTCGTGGCGGTCCTCATCGTGGTTGCGGCCATAACCCTGGACCCGAGCCAGTCGACCGGTCTGGATGGGGCGCTGAGGTCCCTCGTCGCGCTCCCGTTCGGCGGGCTTATCCTGTCTGCTCTGGGGGCGGGTCTGATTGCCTATGGGCTGTACTGCTTCGTCAGGGCCTGGCGCGCCCGGCTCTGACATCTGAGATTCACGCGGGTCCAGGTCAGTCCGCAGCAGGCGGGATCGTGATCTGGGACTCCTCGGAAGCCCGAAGGCTTCGCCACGTGTCGTAGGCGATCACGCCGCCCACAATCATCAGGGACAGCGAGACGGATGCCAGGGCATCCGTTGCCCAGTGATAGCCCAGATAGACCCGACTGACCGCCGCGGCGACGATGCACAGGAGTGCGAAGCCGAAGCCTGCCACTGCTCCGCGGATGCTTCCACGACGGGAGAACACGAGATATGCGGTCAACAGGACGAAGTCTGACGCGCCCAGGACGTGTCCGGACGGAAAGGAGAAGGATGGATCGGGGCCGAACAGCATGAGATCGGTCGGCGGCCGATGGCGGTCCACCGCATGGCCGATCAGCTGCGCCAGCACGACTCCGACCAACATGGCCGATGCCAGGATCAGTGGACGTCGGGCGTGCTTGCCGACGATGCCCCAGACCACACACACGACGAGCAGGAGGCCGGGAAGGGCGACGGGCCCGAAAAGGATCGCCAGTCCGATCATGACCGCCGTCATGATCGGCGACCGCAGTCCGAAGAGCCAGTCCTGCACAGGCGCGTCCACGCCGGTCAGTCCAGCGTTCAGCAGAACGGAGGCGAGGATCGCCAGGAAACAGGCGGCACCGGAACCGGCGAGGATCATCGACGTCAGATAAAGTCGCCGGCGTGAGTCGGGTCCCAGCACGCGCTCCTCCGCGATGAATCTCGAGCGGATGCCGCGCACGGTAGGCCGCTCGTCGTCGGTGTGGGGAGAAGTCACGAGGCACCACCGTGTGTCGAACGTGACCGGCGATCCCTGGCAAGTGCGCGTTCACCGTCGAGCTTGGCCGCGAGCGGCGCCCAGACGACAATTGCGACGCCGATTCCGAGCAGCAGGGCTCCCACGGTATCGGTCAGCCAGTGGGCACCCAGATAGGTGCGACTGATCATCATGAGGGCCGTGTAGACGGTCCCCGCGGCGACGACCCAGATCCGCGGTGCGAGAATCGCCAGGACGGCCGCCATCGTCGCGGCATTGGCAACGTGGCCCGATGGGAAAGACCCGAAATCGAGGTTCGTCAGGAAATTTTCTGGGCGTGCGCGTCCGAAGAATTGTTTCAGGAGTTGGACGCCCGCTCCGGTGACGATGGTCGCGACCAGGTAGTAAGCCGCCGCCCAGGGACGTCGGGCCAGGAAGAGTGCGGCGGCGACGAGCACCGGCACGACGAGGGTCGCCACCACGCCTCCTCCGAGGAAGTCCATCGACAGTGCCAGGACCTGCCAGAGGGGTTCGCGATTCTCAACCAGTTCCCTCATCCATTCCACGTCGATGGACAGCGGCAGCCCATGGTCGCGGGTTGCGATCAGAGCGCCCAGCGCACACGCCAGGGCGACGGCTGCGAGGCCACTGATCAGCGGCCACCGCCGGGAGACGCGTCGTGCACCCGACGTTGCCGCACGTTCAGGACGCACACCGGGCGCTGCATCCGAGCGTTCTGTTGAACTACCGGCCATGACTCCAGCCAAAGGATCGTTTGATGGGCACCGACCGGTCAGCATGATGGTGCGGTGATCGAAGGTGAAGGCGAGCTTACCTCCCGGGGTACCGTCGACCCAACTAAGGTGGGGACACGTGAATCCGCGCGGCCGCCCGTCAGATCGGACTTCCAGAGTGAACCTGCGAAAGCTGCCCAAGGCCCTGCCGATCGCGCTCCTCGTCATCGAGATGGCCATCCGCGTCGGGGCGGTCATCAGAATTCCGCCGAACCGCCGTCCCACGGCGGCGATGGCCTGGCTGATGGCGATCTTCATTGCGCCGATTCCCGGAGCGGTCCTCTTCAGCCTGTTCGGCAGCACCAGGCTCCCGAAGGCACGGCGCGAAAAGCAACAGGACATCAACGACTACATCCTCGGCACGACCGCCGGCCTCGATCAGGTCTCCAAGACGGAGACCTGGCCCCAATGGTTCGAATCCGTCGTCGAACTGAACCACACCTTGGGCGCCATGCCGCTCGTCGGCGGCAACGACGCTGTGCTTCTGCCTGACTACGAGGAATCGATCGCCGCGATGACCGAGGAAGTGATGCGGGCCGAACGGTACGTGCACGTGGAGTTCTACATTCTCAGCCGGGACCGGACGACGATGCCGTTCTTCGACGCTCTCCTCGCAGCCCATGAACGGGGTGTGATCGTCAGGGTTCTCTACGACCACATCTCGACGATCCGGAGCCCGCAGGGCCGGGCGACCCGCCGTTGGCTGAGGAACGTCGGCATCGATTCCCACGAAATGCTGCCCTTCCATCCCTTCAGAACCCAATGGCGGCGCCCGGACCTGCGAAACCACCGCAAGGTGCTCGTGATCGACGGAATCGTCGGATTCATGGGCTCGCAGAACATGGTCGACCCCAGCTACAACACCAGGGGAAACATCAGACGGAACCTCCGGTGGAAGGATCTCATGGTGCGGCTGGAAGGCCCCGTCGTGGCGGGCGTCAACGCGATCTTCATCACCGACTGGTACTCCGAGACGGAAGACCTCCTCACCCGTGAGGCAGACCCGATCTATTCCGTGACCACCGAGGACACCCTCGACTGCCAGGTCGTCCCGAGTGGGCCCGGATTCGAAGGCGAGAACAACCTGCGGGTCTTCAACGCCCTGCTCTACTCGGCCCAGGAACGACTCGTCATCGCCAGCCCCTACTTCGTCCCCGACGACTCCATGCTCTACGCGATCACGACGGCCGCGGAACGGGGAGTAACGGTGCACCTGTACGCCTGCGAAGTCGCCGACCAGGCCCTCGTCTACCACGCACAACGCTCGTACTACGAGACCCTGTTGCGGGCGGGCGTGCGCATCTTCCTGTACGAGAAACCGGTCGTCCTGCATGCCAAGCATTTCACCGTCGACGATGAAGTCGCGGTGATCGGGTCGAGCAATATGGACATGCGCTCGTTCAGCCTCAACTTCGAAGTCTCGCTGCTCGTCCGGGGGAGACGTTTCGTCGACGCGCTGCGCAGCATTCAGGACGACTACCGGACCCATTCTCGGGAGGTGCTCCTCGACGAGTGGCTCGAGCGGCCGCTGCGCACACAAGTCCTGGACAACCTCAGCCGGCTCACGGCAACGGTCCAATGACCGCCGCATAGCGCGATCACTCCCGCGCCCGTCGCACAACGAGGGCAGGTACGTCAGTCGTTCTTCAGGACTCGGGCGGCACGATCGGGAACGCATCAGAACGAGTCCTTGGGCCACTGTCAGCAAACTGCAGGCTGCATATATCGCAAGAATCGCTGAGCATCCGATCCGGGCAAAAAAAATAGGCCGGACATCCGTTGGATGTCTCGACCTATTTCATTTCACAGCGAAGAACCTGACCTACCGGATCTTCATTCTGTGCCCGAGGGGGGACTTGAACCCCCACGCCCATAAGGGCACTAGCACCTCAAGCTAGCGCGTCTGCCATTCCGCCACCCGGGCTGGTGCTGGCCAGCCGTTGACCGGCTGACAAGTCAATAATCTAGCACGGATTTCGAGGCCCTCCGGCACACCCCTGCCACGCGCCTGTCAGATGACGGTCATTGACCGCCCACGAGCCCTCTCGACGACGACTACCGATAGCGTGAAGTCATGGCTTCCTGGGCAGACGACACCGATCCGGCAACACCCCTCGATCTGACCGCGGAACTCGCCCGCGACCTGATCCGGTTCGACACCACGAACTACGGCGAGGGCCGATCCAACGGCGAAACGGATGCCGCGGAGTACGTCGCCGAGCACCTCAGGGGCCTGGGACTCACCCCGGAACTCTTCGACTCGGAGCCGGGCCGAACGAGCGTCGTCGTGCGCGTGCCCGGCCGGAACCGCGAGGCGGGCGCGCTCGTGGTCCACGGCCACCTCGACGTCGTCCCCGCCGACCCGGAGGCCTGGTCGGTCGACCCCTTCGCCGGCGTCATCAAGGACGGCCTGCTCTGGGGCCGCGGAGCCGTCGACATGAAGAACATGGATGCGATGATCCTCGCCGCCCTGGGCGACATCCTCGGGGCAGGGGACGCGCCGGCACGCGACCTCGTCGTCGCGTTCTTCGCCGACGAGGAGGCCGGGGGAGTGCTCGGCTCGCACCACCTCGTCGACACCCGCCCGGAGCTCTTCGCCGGCGCCACCGAGGCGATCAGCGAGGTCGGCGGCTACTCGATCACCCTCGGCGGCCAGCGCGCCTACCTGCTGCAGACGGGGGAGAAGGCCCTCATCTGGATCAAGCTCGTAGCCCGGGGCGACGCCGCCCACGGTTCCCGGCTGATCAGGAACAACGCCGTCACGAAACTCGCGAACGCTGTCGCTGCGATCGGAAGCCAGGATTGGCCGATCCGGCTGACCGGCACGACGACCCAGCTGCTCGCCGAGATCGCCCGGATCCTCGACGTTGACCCGCAGCTCGTCGGCCCGGACGAACTCGCCCTCGCGACCGGCACCGCCTCCGGATTCATCCAGGCCAGCCTCCGCACCACGACCAACCCCACGCTGCTCAAGGCCGGGTACAAGCACAATGTGATCCCCGACCTCGCCGAGGCGCTCATCGACATCCGCACCCTTCCCGGCGAGGAGGACGCGGTGCTCGCCGAGGTCGCGAGCCTCATCGGCCCGGATATCGAGATCGTCGTCATGCACAGGGACATCGGCCTCGAGACCGACTTCGGCGGCCCGCTCGTCGACGCCGTCGTCGGCAGCCTGCACCGGCACGACCCGGGCGCCCCCGTGCTGCCCTACCTTCTGTCCGCGGGAACCGACAACAAAGCCCTGTCCAAGCTCGGTATCCGCGGGTACGGGTTCGCCCCGCTCCGGCTCCCCGCCGAGCTGGATTTCCCGGGCATGTTCCACGGGGTCGATGAGCGGGTTCCGCTCGACGCGCTAGTCTTTGGCAGGCGGGTCCTTACCGACCTGTTGTCGACCTACTAGCAAAGCGAGCCACCGGTGAACTTCCTCAACGCCATCATTCTGGGACTCGTGCAGGGTCTCACCGAGTTCCTCCCGGTGTCCTCGAGTGCCCACATCCGCATCGTCGGCGAACTGCTCGGCATGGGCGGTGACCCGGGCGCCCGGTTCACCGCGATCATCCAGATCGGCACGGAGGCGGCCGTCGTGCTGTTCTTCTGGCGGGACATCTCGCGCATCGTGACGCACTGGGTCAAGGCCCTGTTCGGCAAGATCCCGCGCAGCGATCCCGACGCGCGGATGGGCTGGCTCATCATCTTCGGCTCGCTCCCGATCGTCGTGCTCGGCCTGGTCTTCCAGAACCAGATCGAGTCCACCCTTCGCAACCTGTGGATCACGGCGACCGTGCTCATCGTCTTCGGCGTGCTGCTCGGCGTCGCCGATGCGGTCGGGGCCCACCGGCGCCGCCTGAAGGACATCACGGTCACGCACGGCGTCATCTACGGCTTCGCCCAGGCGCTCGCGCTGATCCCCGGCGTCTCCCGCTCCGGCGGAACGATCACGGCCGGCCTGTTCATGGGCTACGAGCGCCGCGCCGCCGCCCGCTACGCGTTCCTGCTCGCCATCCCGGCCGTGCTCGGCAGCGGCTTCTACGAGATGTACAAGGCCATCGCGCACCCGTGCCTCGAAGGCGCCACCAACTGCACCCCGGAAATCTTCGGTCCGGCCGAAACCGCGGTCGCCACCGTCGTCGCCTTCATCGTCGCCCTGTTCGTGATCGGATTCTTCATGAACTACATCTCCAAGCGCAGCTTCCTGCCGTTCGTCATCTACCGCATCGTGCTCGGCTTCGCACTGATGGCCTTGCTCGCGACCAACACCATCGCGGCATAGGGGTCCCTGAATGCGCGCCTGGCGACACCCCGACATCCCCGTCCTTCCCGGAAACTCCGAAGCTCCGCGCCTGTACGACACGGCGACGGAAGCCCTCGTGCTCGCGGAACCGGTCGACGTCGCCCGGCTCTACGTCTGTGGGATCACGCCCTACGACGCGACGCACATCGGGCATGCGAACACCTACCTCGCCTTCGACACCCTCCAGCGGGTTTGGCTCGACGCCGGATACCGCGTGCACTACGCGCAGAACGTGACGGATGTCGACGACCCGCTCCTGGAGCGGGCGACGGCGACCGGTGTCGACTGGCGGGACCTCGCAGCGTCCCAGGTCGACCTGTTCCGCACCGATATGGAAGCCCTGGGCATCATCCCTCCGGACAGCTACGTCGCCGTGACCGAGGTCATCGAGGAGGTCGCCGACGCGGTCGCCCAGCTCTGGGACGACGGCCTCGCCTACGCGGTCGCCGTCGACGCCGCCGAGCTCTCCGACACCGACGGCCCGGCAGAGTCGGCAGGTTCCGACATCTACTTCGACATCGCCGCCGCAGAACGGGTCGCACCGTGGCGACTCGGCGACGAGAGCAACCTCGACCGCGAGCAGATGCTGACCCTCTTCGCCGAGCGTGGCGGCGATCCTGACCGCGAGGGAAAGCGCGACGCCCTCGACCCGCTGCTCTGGCGTGCCGCCCGGGTGGGGGAACCGGCCTGGGACTCCCGCGTCGGCGCCGGCCGACCCGGCTGGCACATCGAATGTTCCGTGATCGCGCTCAAGGAACTCGGCACGGACTTCACCGTGCAGGGCGGCGGATCAGACCTGATCTTCCCGCACCACGACATGAGCGGCGGCCACGCTGCCGCCCTCTCCGGGCATCCGCTCGCCGGCGTGTACAGCCATACCGGCATGGTCGCCTACCAGGGCGAGAAGATGAGCAAGTCGCTCGGCAACCTCGTGCTCGTGTCGGCGCTGCGTGCCGGGGGCACCGATCCCCGGGCCATCCGCCTGGCTTTGCTCGCTCAGCACTATCGCAGCGACTGGGAGTGGACGGTTGACTCGCTCACCGCAGCCGAGGCGCGCCTCGAGGCGTGGACGAACGCCTTCGGTCGGGCCACCGCAGACACGACCGCGAACGCCGATGGCACTCTCGCTGATGTCGACACGGATGCCGTCGCAAGCGCTGACGAGGTCATCGTCACGCTGCGGGCGGCGCTCGTCAACGACCTCGACACCCCGGCAGTGCTGCGGACCCTCGACGCCGCAGCCGTTTCCGGCGCGGCCGAGCCGGAGCTCATCGCCCTGGCCATCGACGCCCTGCTGGGCATCGCGCTCTAGCCAGGCGAAGGGCTACGGCTGACGCGGCCCGTCTGGTCCCGGACGACCGTCTGCGCGGCCGGCCTGGCCGTCGCGGCCGTCTCCGCGCTTGCGGAGGTACTTCTCGAACTCCTGGGCGATCGCCTCGCCGCTCGCCTCCGGCGAGTCGACCGTGTCCCTGGCCTGTTCGAGCTGGTTGATGTACGCGGCCATCTCCTCGTCGTCCGCAGCGAGGGTGTCGATACCGGTCTGCCATTCCTCGGCTTCGGTGACGAGGTCGCCGCGCGGGATCACCACGTCGATGATCTCCTCGAGCTTGTCGATCAGGGCGAGCATCGCCTTGGGAGACGGCGCGTTGTGCACGTAGTGGGGGACCGACGCCCAGATCGAGAGGGTCGGGATGCCGACGAGCTCGGCCGCGTGCGAGAGCACGCTCAGAATGCCGACGGGACCCTCGTAGCTGCTGCGCTCGATCTGCAGCTCGCTGCGCACCTCGGGATTCTCGCTCGAGACGAAGATGGAGATCGGGCGCGTGTGCGGAACGTCGGCGAGCATGGCGCCGAGGAAGACGATTCCGCCGATGTCCGCCGCGAGGGCGGCGTCGAGCACCTCAGCGGTGAATCCCTTCCAGCTGCGGCTCGGCTCGGTGCCCAGCAGCAGGTAGATGTTGCCCGCGTTGCTGCCGCTCACGCGCAACTGCGCGTCATCGGCGAGAGGCTCGCCGACTACTCCGGGTTCGGCTGGACCGAACAGGGTCGCGCCGGGCCATTCGAGCTGGCGGTGACCCTCGTCATCCGTGGAGATCGTCGGCCGGTTGAACTGGTAGTCGAAGTAGACCTCGGGGTCCACCTCGAAGAGGGAGGACACGTCGAGGAGGTCCCTGAGGATGCCCACGGCACCGGTCGCAGCCTCACCCGCGTCGTTCCAGCCCGCGAACGCCACCACGAGGAGGCGTCCGCCCAGGAATCCATTGCCATCTGTCACTGCGTGAAACCTCGATCTGCCGGGGCGCCCGGAAAAGCACCGTCAGTCAAGGATAAGCGGTGCCCCTTACACTTGGACCCTGTGAACCCGTTCCGTCTGAATTCGCCCTTGCCCGCGGCCGTGCTGTGGGATATGGACGGCACGATCGTCGACTCGGAGCCGTACTGGATGCGCGCCGAAACCGAGCTCGTCGAAAGCTTCGGCGGGGTCTGGACGCACAGCGATTGCATGCTCCTGGTCGGCAGTGGCCTGCTGAACTCCGCGTCCATCCTGCAGGACCGCGGGGTCCGCCTCGACGCCGAAGCGATCGTCGACCGACTGACCACCCGGGTGCAGGGTCTTCTCGGCGAATTCGGGGCGCCATGGCGTCCTGGAGCGCTCGAACTGATGACGGAGGTCAAGGCCGCGGGCATCCCGATGGCCCTTGTGACCATGTCAGAACACCGGATGGCGCAGCAGGTGTCCGACCAGGTCGGATTCGCCGCGTTCGACGCGATCGTCGCCGGGGACATGGTCGTCCAGAGCAAGCCGCACCCCGAGGCCTACCTGTCCGCCGCCCTGTTGCTCGGTGTCGCCCCCGCAGACTGCGTCGCCGTCGAAGACTCCCTTCCCGGCATTGCGGCGGCCGTCGCCTCCGGCGCCGTCGTCATCGCGGTTCCGCACATGGTCGAGATCGAGGCCAGCGCCCGGTACGAACTGTGGCCGACCCTGCACGGACGCACGCTGGCCGGCGTCCACACTGTCTTTGCCGAGCGGCGCGCGGATGCCGCCGAGGTACCCGCGCGGCCCGGTTCCGGCCCGCATCCGATCGAGGACGACACCCACGCATGAGCGACACCGACAACATGAGCGACACCGGCACCACCCCGAACGGCGAGTACACCCAGGTCATCCAGAGCAGCGGGCCCTTCCGGGTCGGTGACCGTGTGCAGCTGACCGGCCCCAAGAACAAGCTCAACACGATCACGCTCGAGCCGGGCAAGGTCTTCCACACCCACAGGGGAATCCTCGCGCACGACGACATCATCGGCCTGCCCGATGCATCCGTCGTCGTGAACAACGTCGGGGTCGAGCACCTCGCGCTGCGCCCGCTGCTCAACGACTTCGTGATGTCGATGCCGCGGGGCGCTGCGATCATCTACCCCAAGGACGCAGCCCAGATCCTGGCCCAGGCCGACATCTTCCCCGGCGCGACGGTCGTCGAGGCCGGGGTGGGCTCCGGAGCCCTGTCGCTCTGGCTGCTTCGCGCGATCGGGCCGGCCGGGCACCTGGCCTCCTTCGAACGCCGCGCCGAGTTCGCCGACGTCGCGAGGGACAACGTCGCGACGTTCCTCGGCGCCGACCCGTCGAACTGGACGATCACCCTCGGTGACCTTGCGGACGCCCTGCCGTCGGCGGTCCCGGACCAGACGGCCGACCGGGTCGTGCTCGACATGCTCGCCCCCTGGGAATGCCTCGAGGCCGTCTCCGCCGCACTCAAGCCCGGCGGCGTCCTGCTCTGCTACGTCGCGACCGTGACCCAGCTCTCCCGGGTGGCCGAGGCCATCCGCGGAACCGGCTTCTACACGAACCCGGATTCGAACGAGACCATGGTGCGCGGCTGGCACGTCGAAGGGCTTGCGGTCCGCCCTGACCACCGCATGATCGGGCACACCGGGTTCCTCATCACGGCCCGGCGTCTCGCACCCGACACGATCCTGCCCGAGCTCAAGCGCAGGCCCTCGAAGACCGACTTCTCGGATGCGGATGTCGAGGCCTGGACCCCGGGCGCACTCGGGGAACGCAGCGTGAGCGGGAAGGTCATGCGCAAGCGGGTCCGGATCGCGGAGGCCGGCGCGGCCACCTCCAAGGCCCGGGGCCTCGACGGGCGGGGGCCGGCCGTCCTCGCCACGCCATTGGACGAGCCCGGAACCACCGAGACGCCCACCGACACCGAGACCGACCCCACGACCGATACCGCAGCCGACGCCGGTTAGGATAGGCTCCGGCCGTGTTCGGCCTCCCGACTGTGGGTGCCCCGAGGGCGCCGCACGCTGAACGTCCCACACTGAAATGAGATCCTGTGCGTAGAGCTTCTGCCCTCATTGCGACTGCCAGCCTTCTGCTTGCCGCCCTCACCGGGTGCAGCAGCAGTGCGGATGCCGCGTCGAGCTGCGTCGCACCCATCAGCGATGGCGCCGCCTCGAAGCTCGTCACGGTCAGCGACAACCTCGGCGCAGTCCCGAAGGTCGACTTCCCCACCCCCCTCATGACCGGGGCAACCCAGGGCCGGGTCATCGTCCCCGGCTCCGGCGACAGGCTTGTCACCGGCCAGCAGGCGAAGATCGAACTCAACGTCTACAACGGGACGACGGGCTCGCCGATCCAGGTCAGCAAGTACGACAGTACGAGCGCGAACGTGCTCACCCTCAACGACCAGACCATCAAGGGCATCACCGACGGGCTCGCGTGCGCGCAGGCCGGCTCGCGCATCGCCGTCGTCGTCTCCCCGGATGACGCGTTCGGACCGCAGGGCGGCAACCCCACCCTCGGGATCGCCGCGACCGACTCGCTGGTCTTCGTGATCGACGTCGTGAAGACCTACCTGCTCCGGGCGAACGGTGCCGACCAGACCCCGGTCAACGGTCTTCCCGCCGTCGTGCTCGACGGCAACGGCACCCCGGGCATCACCATCCCGGGCGGCACACCGCCGGCTGACCTTCAGGTCGCCGTCCTGAAGAAGGGCACCGGCGACACCGTCAAGGAGGGCGACACGGTCACCGTGCACTACACCGGCGTCCTCTGGGCCGAGAAGAAGGTCTTCGACTCCAGCTGGACCAAGGGCGCACCGGCACAGCTGCTCGCCGTCGACGGCTCGAAGACCCAGGGCGGCGTCGTCCCCGGTTTCGCGACGGCGATCATCGGCCAGACCGTCGGTTCGCAGGTCCTCACCGTCGTCCCGCCCGCCAAGGGCTACGGGGACGCAGTGCAGGGAACCATCCCCGCCGGCTCCACCCTCGTCTTCGTCATCGACATCCTCGGCATCGGCTAGCCCCCACCACTGCACTGCCGCACGCGTCGCCCTCCGTTCACGAGAACGGGCGGCGACGCGTGTTTTCCGGGGACTGTCCCGTACTTTCGCCGGATCGCCCGGGTCTGCACGCATGCCCCACGAACCTCGGGCCAGGACCATGCGGGCGCGTCTGAGCTAGTGAGTGTGTCGAATTCAGGAGATCCGTGCTGCCGGGTGGGATCGGCCGCACTGGTCCGCGGGCCGGTAGTGCTCTCCCGGGCGGATCTCCTGAGTTCGCCACACAGTGCTGGCGTGCGTGCGCTCAAACGTCTGAAAGTCAGGATCAGACTCCTAAAATTATGTGAGTAAGTCTCGCATTCGTGTTCGATTCGGGGTAGAATCGGGGCATGGCAGGAGCTACGGATCCCCAGTCACATACCCCGCAGGCAGACGATCTGGCCGCGGGGGATCAGCCCACACCGATGGGCCTCGCCTCCACCGAATCGTCGGGTGAATCACCGGTCCAGTCCTCGGATGGGCAAGTCGAGTCGGCGCATCCCGTTGCGGTTGCCGAAGGTTTCGAAGGCGCTGAAGGGCTGGCCGGGTCGGTGCCGTCGGTGCATGCGGATGCTGTCGCCCGGCTCGCCGAGATCCAGGTGGCCTTGGCCGAAGCCCTGGCCGCGATCCCGGTTGGGTTGCTCAGCGATGCGGAAGCCGTCACGACGCTGAAAGAAGTCGAGGCCATCGGGCGGACGGTGGATGCTGCCCGGGTGAACACGGCGACGGATGTGGATCGGCGGGCCCGGGTTTTGGGCCGGGAGGGTCTGGCCTGGCGGATGGGGTGCCGGGGACCCTGGGACGTGCTTACGCGGGTGACCCGTGTGTCGGCCCGGGAAGTGAAGCGCCGGATCAAGCTGGGTGATGCGGTGTTGCCCCGCCGGGCGGGCCTTGCGGTGTTGCCGCCGTTGTTCCCGGTCGTGGGGGCCGCCCTGACCGCGGGGGACATCGGGGTGGAAGCGGCCGAGCTGATCACCACCGGGCTGGGGTCGGTCAGTCGCCGGGCGGTCCCGGCGGAGGTCGAGGTCGCCGAGCGTGCCCTGGTGGCCACGGCGGCCGGGTGGATCACCCCGGAAACCGAGATCCTCGCCGGCGCCGGGGTGCCCGCGGCCGCGGACCTGATCCGCGGCATGGTGCTGCAATGGCAGGCCATCCTCGACCCCGACGGGGTCCTGCCGCAGGAAGACCTGTTCGAGGCGAAATCGAACATCGGCTTCGGCCAGTTGAAGAACGGCCTCTACCCGGTCAAGGGCGGGGTGACACCGGAACTCTACGGGATGATGAACACCCTCTTCGACGCCTTCCTCAGCTTCCACGCCCGGCCCGCCTTTCCAACCGAGGAGGAACAGGCCCGGATGGAGTCGGGGCAAATGATTCCCGGGGCCGAGTCAGCGGACACCGGTGACGACGTCAACGCGGGCACGGGCCCGGAGCTCGACGTGATCGAAGCGGAGCTGCGAGAACGGCGCGCGGACACCCGTACCGGCGGGGAGAAACGTGCGGACATCCTGCGGGCCCTGTTCGAGCATGCCGCCCGGGACGAGGACACGCCCAGCATGGGCGGGTCGGCGCCGACGGTGATGGTGCACGTGAACGCCGCCGACCTCGCCTCCGGGGTCGGCGTCGGGTGGATCGACGGCGTCGAAGCCCCGGTATCGCTCAAGACCGTGCACCAGCGCATCTGTGACGGCGGTTTCCAGGGGGTCCTGTTCGGGGAAAACAACCAGGTGCTCAAGCTGGGTCCGGAACGAAGGTACTTCAACCGGGCGCAACGTCGGGCGATCACCGCCCGCGACGGCGGCTGCATCATCCCCGGCTGCACAGCACCCGCACACTGGGCCGAAGTGCACCACGTGAAGCCCTGGGCCAAGGACGGGCCGACGACCGTGGACAACGGGGTCCTGCTGTGTTGGTTCCACCACCACACCATCGACACCTCGGGGTGGGAGATCCGGATGGTGAAAGGCTCACCGCAGGTCCGGGCGCCGGGGCTGCTCGACCCGCAACGGCTCTGGCGACCACCGAACCGGCACCGCGCCCACCAGGTCCTCACCGGACCACCCAACCGCGACTGAACAGGGACCCGGGCACCGTGTCGCATCCGCTTCTCACTGCTCGACACGGGCGGCCTACCGGGGCTCGGTTAGACTCACAGCGTGTCGACCACCCCCGAACCGATCAACCGCGTCACGGTTGAAGAACGCCTGTTCAGCCTCGTGCTGGCACTGATAGCGACGGAAAACGGCCTGACGAAGGCCGACATTCTCTCGACCGTCCAGGGCTACCGCCAGCGTTACGTGCACAGTGGCGACAATGCGAGCCTGGAGCGGCAGTTCGAGCGGGACAAGGACGACATCCGCGAACTCGGGATCCCGCTCGAGACCGTCGAGCAGCCCGAGGATCCCGGCAACAACCGCAACCTGCGCTACCGGATCCCCAAGGGCCTCTACGAACTTCCGACGGACGTATCGTTCTCCGGCGACGAACTGGTGCTGCTCAAACTCGCCGCGACGGTCTGGAAAGAGGGCTCGCTGTCTGCCGAGTCCCGGCGCGCCCTGACCAAGCTCAACGCGCTCGGCGGAGCGGACGGCGACCCCGTCCTCGGATACGCCCCGACCCTCCGGGTCCGAGAGGCCTCATTCGAACCGCTCAGCAAGGCCATGGACCGTGGGCACGTCGTCTCCTTCCTCTACCTCAAGCCCGGCGAGGCCGCCCCGCGACGCCGGAAGGTGGCGCCTCGCGCGGTCGTCCAGCACGAAAGCCGCTGGCATCTGTTCGGGACCGACCTCGACGCCGGGGCCACCCGCACGTTCCTGCTGTCCCGCATCGTCGGACCGGTCACGGTCGTCCCCGACCTCGTCGCCCCCGAATCCGGGCCGGACGCGGGCCAGACCGCCCTCACCGAACTCGACGCCCTCTTCACGGCCAACGTCGCAGAGATCGAGGTCCTCCCGGGCAGCGATGCCGCCGTCCGCCTCGGCAAGCGGGCAGCCGATGCCTCCGGCGCCCAGCCGACCGCGGCGCTCGTTCTGCACTACACCGACCTGAACATCCTCGCCGACGAGCTCGCCGGATTCGGGCCGGAGGTGTTTGTGCACGCCCCGCAGGCGCTCAGGGACGCCGTGCTCGACCGGCTTCTCTGCGTCCGCGACGCCCACGAGCCGCTCGAGGCGCGCTCATGAGCCCCCGTGTGCCGCTCGGCGCACCCGACAAGCTCACGTTCCTGCTCTCGCTCGTCCCGTATCTCATCGACCACGACGGCATCAGCGTCACGGATGTCGCGGCCCACTTCGGCGTCGCCCCCGAGCGCGTGCGCGACGCCGTCACCCTGATCGCCGTGTCCGGGGTGCCCGGCGACACGAGCCAGTACCTGCCGGGGGACCTCTTCGACATCGAGTGGGGCCAGTTCGAGGCCGACGACACGATCGTGCTGACCCATCTCGTGGCGATCGAGGATTCCCCCCGGTTCTCCGCCCGCGAGGCAGCCGCGCTCATCGCCGGGCTGCAGTACCTCTCGTCCCTTCCCGAGAATGCCGACCGCGATGCGATCGCATCCCTCATGGCCAAGCTGACCCGGAGCGCCACCGCCGCGCCGAGCCAGCTCGCCGTGTCCGCGAGCACCTCGGGAGCAGCGATCTCCGTCATTCAGTCCGCCCTGCGGACCGGCGTCCAGGTGCGGTTCGACTACCTGAACGCCCGCGGCGGGCAGGAGGAACGCTATGTCGACCCGCTCCGGGTCGAATCCGTCGACCGGGACTGGTACCTGCGCGGCTGGTGCCACCTGCGCGGCGCCGTCCGGACTTTCCGGCTCGACCGGATGAGCGCGCTCACCGCGACCGATCGCCCCGTGACAAGCCGCACCGAGGAACTCATCCTGCCCGAGACCCTGTTCCAGGGCTCCGAATCCGATCTGAACGTGGTCGTCGAGCTCGCCGCCGGTGCGCTGCCCCTCCTGGGCGACTACCTCTCCGGCCGCCCGGTCCAGCCCCTCGAGGGCGACCGGGTCAGGGCGACCCTGCGTGTCTCGCACTATCACGCGCTCAAACGCCTCGTCGCGGGTCTCTCCGGGGTCGTCACCGTCGTCGAACCCGCCGCAGCTCGCGAGATCGTGCGGGCGTGGGCGGATGCCGGTGCGGCGAGGTATGCGGAGGCTGCGGCATCCACTGCAGCGGCAGGGCCGGGGGAGTAGCCGATGCCGTGGTGGAGTTGGGTCCTGATCTGGACCGGCCTCGTCCTGGTCCTCCTCGGGATGCTGGCCTGGTTCGCCGTGACGCTGTTCCGGAAGCTGATGGCTCTTGCGGATGCGGTCGGCGCGCTCGGCGACCTCGTCGGCGGACTCGACGCCGACCCGGCCGAGGAGACGCCACCACGACGTCCGGCGATCTTCGCGGACTGGAGCGAACTCGCCCTGGCCGTCGACCTGCAACGAACCATGCGTGAACGCCACAGGCAGGAACGGCGGGATCGCCGGATCGCCAGAGGTAAGCTATTGCAACACGGCCCGATCGTTAGACCTGACCCACCGATGAAGAGGACGCAACCTCATGCTTAACAACCTGACCGGATGGCACTTCCTGATCATCCTTGTCATCGTTCTGCTGCTCTTCGGTGCGCCCAAGCTTCCCGCACTCGCGCGCAGCCTCGGCCAGTCGATGAAGATCTTCAAGAGTGAGATCCGCAGCGACGAGCCCGCCGAGACGAAGAGCGCACCGGGGACGGACTCCGCCCCGGGAGCCGACGCGCCCGATCCGACGACAAAGCCGTAACCTCCGTGCCTGGGCGCACTCCTCGGCGCACGACTCGGCGCACGGCCCCTGACGGGAAGATGTCCCTCGGGCAGCACCTGCTTGAGCTGCGGAAACGCCTCTTCCTCGCGGCAGCCGGAATTCTCGTCGGAGCGGTGATCGGCTATTTCCTGTCCGATTTCGTCTGGAACGCCCTCAGGGAGCCGATCTACACGATCGCGTCGGCACAGGGGCGCAGCGCGCAGCTGAACTACCCGGACATCACGAGTGCCTTCGACCTCAAGCTCAAGATCTCCGTCTACGTCGGAATCGTGATCTCGAGCCCGATGTGGCTGTACCAGGTCTTCGCGTTCCTGATGCCCGGACTGACCCGAACCGAGAAGCGCTACACCTTCGGCTTCTTCTTCACCGCGGTGCCGCTGTTCCTGGCGGGCTGTGCCGCCGGCTTCTACGTCCTGCCGCACGTCGTCGAGCTCATGACGGGCTTCGCACCGTCGCAGGACGCCGCGCTCATCACCGCTCAGAGCTATTTCGATTTCGTGCTCAAGCTCGTCGTCGCGATCGGGATCGCATTCGTGCTGCCCGTGTTCATCGTTCTGCTCAATTTCGCGGGAGTGATCAGTGCGACGTCGATCATCAAGTCCTGGCGGGTCGCCATCCTCGTGATCATCCTCTTCACCGCCATTGCGACCCCGGCCGCCGACGTCGTGTCGATGTTCCTCCTCGCCGTCCCGATGGTGGTGCTGTACTTCGCCGCTTACGGGGTTGCGGTGCTGCATGACCGGCGTGCCGCCCGGCGCGCCCTCGCATTCGAACAGGAGCTGGCGCTCTAGGCGTCCCCCATGACCTCTCTCCAGACTCCGGCCGAGCCGACCCCGGCCGAGCGCTTCGCAGCGGCTCGGGACCGGGCGAGCCGTCCCAGGCTCTCCGCCTTCCGAGCCGGCCTCCGGTTCGATCTCGACCCGTTCCAGATCGCCGCCTGCGCCTCCCTCGAGGACGGCAACAGCGTGCTCGTCGCGGCTCCGACCGGAGCGGGCAAGACCCTGATCGCGGAGTTCGCGATCTACCTCGCGATGAAGCAGTCGACCAAGAAGGTCTTCTACACCGCCCCGATGAAGGCGCTGAGCAACCAGAAGTTCCAGGAACTCGTCGCGGAGTACGGGGCAGACGAAGTCGGCCTCCTCACCGGCGACACCAACGTGAACCCGCAGGCCCGCATCGTCGTCATGACGACCGAGGTGCTGCGCAACATGCTCTACGCGGACTCCGACCTGCTCACCAACCTCGCCTTCGTGGTGCTCGACGAAGTGCACTTCCTCGCCGACCGGTTCCGCGGCGCCGTCTGGGAAGAGGTCATCATCCACCTGCCGCAGAACGTGCGGATGGTGTCCCTGAGCGCAACCGTGTCGAACGCCGAGGAGTTCGGCGACTGGCTGCAGGCCGTTCGCGGCGAGACCGACGTCATCGTCTCCGAGGAACGGCCCGTGCCGCTCGAGCAGCACGTGCTCGTCAAGAGCAAGATGCTCGACCTGTTCGACTCCGCGGGGGCTGCGGGAACCCACCGGGTCAACCCGGAACTGGTCCGCCTCGCCCAGGGCGCCGGCCGCGGGGTCTCCGTCCGCCAGGATGGCAGGCACGGGGGCAACCGCGGCCGCGCGCAGCCCCCGCGGTCGACCTTCGAACCGGGCAGGATGGACCGCGCCGAGATCGTCCGGCTCCTCGGCGGCAAGCACCTGCTCCCCGCGATCTTCTTCATCTTCAGCCGAGTCGGTTGCGACCAGGCGGTCAACCAGGTCCTGCGGGCGGGCGTGCGCCTGACCGATGCCGCCGAACGCGCCGAGATCCGCGCGATCGTCGACGAACGCTGCCGCACCCTGCTCGACGAGGACCTCGGCGTGCTCGGCTACTTCGAGTGGCTCGACGGTCTCGAACGCGGTGTCGCCGCCCACCACGCCGGCATGCTGCCCGCCTTCAAGGAGGTCGTCGAGGAGCTCTTCCAGAAGAAGCTCGTCAAGGCGGTCTTCGCGACGGAGACGCTCGCCCTGGGGATCAACATGCCCGCGCGAACCGTCGTCCTCGACAAGCTCGAGAAGTTCAACGGCGAGGCCCGGGTACCGATCACGCCGGGGGAGTACACCCAGCTCACCGGCCGCGCCGGCCGGCGCGGCATCGATGTCGAAGGCCACTCGGTCATCCAGTGGGCCTCCGGGCTCGACCCGCAGACCGTCGCGTCGCTCGCCTCCCGCCGCACCTACCCGCTCAATTCGAGCTTCAAGCCGACTTACAACATGGCCGTGAACCTCATCGACCAGTTCGGGCGTGACCGCACCCGCACGGTCCTGGAATCCTCGTTCGCCCAGTTCCAGGCCGACAGGGCCGTCGTCGACATGGCCAGGGCCGTTCGCCAGCAGGAGGCATCCCTCACGGGCTTCGCCGCCTCGATGGTCTGCCACCTCGGCGACTTCACCGAGTACTCGGCGATCCGCCGCCGGCTCACCGAGGTCGAACGGGAGACGCTCACGGGGGAGACCGGCGCCCGCGCGGCGAAGGAGCGCCGCCAGCGCGAGCTCGCGAGCCTGCGGAAGCGGCTGCGCGCGCATCCGTGCCACAACTGCCCCGAACGCGAGTCGCACGCCCGCTGGGCGCAGCGCTGGTGGAAACTGCGTCGAGAGACGGATGCCCTCACCAAGCAGATCACGACGCGTACCGGCGCCGTCGCCCGCGTCTTCGACCGTGTCACCGAGGTCCTGCTCGGCTACGGCTACCTGCTCGAAGACCACGCCGGCGCGGTGACGCTGAGCGAGAGCGGCCTCATCCTCCGGCGGATCTATGCCGACAGGGACCTGCTCGTCGCCGAGTCGCTGCGCCGCGGACTGTGGAACGACCTCGACCCGGCCGGACTCGCAGCGATGGCCTGCGCCCTCGTCTTCGAGCCGCGGCGCGAGGAGGGGCTCATCGACGAGCGGTATCTGCCCCGGGGACCGTTCCGGGCCGCCCTGCACGACACCCAGGAGCTCTGGAGCCGCCTGGACGACCTCGAGCGGGAGCACCAGCTGCCGGGAAGCAACCCGCTCGCGGTCGGGCTCAGCCTCGCAATGTGGAAATGGGCTCGCGACGGCTCGCTCATCGACGTTCTCGACGAGGCGGAGATGGCCGCAGGGGACTTCGTGCGCTGGACCAAGCAGACCATCGACCTTCTCGACCAGCTGTCCGTCGTCGCCGACGCCCCGGTCGGCGTGACCGCCCGGATCGCGCTCGACGCCATTCGGCGCGGCATCGTCGCCTACTCCTCGTTCGCCTAGGCCGTGCCGGTGAACCCGAGAGAGATGAACCCGAGAGAGGTGAACGCGGAGCGGGGGGCCTTCCGGCTGCCCCTCCCTGCGGCCGTCCTGCTGGCCGCCGGCGCGGGAGCAATCCTCGACGGCGGGTTCCCCGACCGCTCCTGGTGGGTCCTCGCGCCGCTCGGGGTGCTGCTGATGTTCGTCGCGTTGCTCGGTCGCCGGCCGGCGCCGGCGCTTCTCGTCGGCATGGTCGCCGGACTGTCGTTCTGGCTGATCCACATCAGCTGGATCACCCTCTACCTCGGCCCGGTGCCCTGGCTCGCCCTCGGAGGACTCGAGGCGATCTTCTTCGGCGTCGGACTCTGGCTCATCGCCGTGGTTCTGAACCGTGGCCCGCGAGCATGGCCGACCCGATGGGGACGCCTCGGCCTCGTTCCGCTGGTCGTGGCCGGCCTCTGGACGGCACGTGAGGCGATTTCCGCGGTCTGGCCGTATGGCGGCTTCGCCTGGGGCCGGGTGGCCATCTCACAGTCGGAGAGCCCGTTTGCCGGCCTCGTGGCCTGGGTCGGGATGTCCGGGCTCAGCTTCCTGATCGTCTGGCTCAGCGCGCTCGCGCTGCAGTTGTTGCGGGAGGTCCGCTGGGGCGCGCTGGCCAGGTGGACCGTGCTCACGGCATCCGTCGCCCTGCTCCTCGTCGTGCCCGCCGTCTCTATCGCCCAGTCGGGGGAGGCCAGGATCGCCGCCGTCCAGGGCGCGTCCGATGCCGGTCTTTTTGCGCAGTATTCGCCGGGGCAGATCCTCGCCGACCACACCTCGGCTACCCTGCCGCTGGTCGGGCAGCCGGTCGACTTCGTCGTGTGGCCGGAGAACGGCAGTGACATCGACCCGACCCGGTCTCAGGACGCTGCGAACGTCCTCGACTATGTCAGCCGCGCGATGATGGCGCCGCTCATCACCGGCACGATCACCTACCGGGACGGCAAGTACTACAACACGAGCCTGCTCTGGAAGGCGGGGGAAGGCGCCACGGCCCTCTACGACAAGGTGCACCCGGTACCGTTCGCTGAATACATGCCTGATCGGGCCTTCTGGCGTCCCTTTGCCCCGGAGCTGATCGACCTGATCTCTCGGGACTACCAGCTCGGAACCCAGCCGAACGTCTTCGACGTCAACGGGATCCTGGCCGGAATCGCGATCTGCTTCGATATCGCCGACGATCAGCTGGTCCACCAGATGATCGACTCCGGGGCGACGGTGATCCTCGCGCAGACCAACAACGCGGACTTCGGACACACGGACGAGAGCGTCCAGCAGCTCGCGATCGCCCGGTTGCGCGCGATCGAGGCCGGACGCACGGTCGTCAACATCTCGACTGTCGGAACGAGCGCCATCATCGCGCCGGACGGCCACACGATGGACAGCCTCCCCACCTGGGTCCCCGGCTCCATGGTGCAGACCGTTCCGCTCAGCACGACCGAGACGCCCGCGATGGCGGCGGGGCGAGGCATCGAGTGGCTCGTCTCCGGGCTCGGCCTCGCGGGGCTCGTCTTCTGCCTGGTCTTCGCGCCCTCGGCACCGCGTGAGGCGCGCCGGCGAGCGGCCGAGGCAGCGGCGCGACCGGTTAACGCAGAACGCACCCGAACGAATCGGGTGCGTGCGTAGTTTCTGCTCGGGCCTAGGCGCCGATCTTCTGCTGTCCGCGACGTGCGCGCAGGAACGCGAGGCGCTCCTCGAGCAGTTCCTCGAGCTCGGGACGGGTGCGACGTTCCAGGAGCATGTCCCAGTGCGTGCGCGGTACCTTCTCGGCCGAGTGATCGACGATGACGGGCTTGGAATCGACGAGCCGGGTGGCCGTCTGGGAACAGAACCGGCATTCCCACTCGTCGGGGGCTTCCGCCTCCGCCGAGAAGATCATCACCGTCTCTCGTGAGCACGTTGCACACAGGTATGTGTGACTAACTCGTGGTGAAAAGGTTACGCCCTCTTCGCTTTGAAGGCTTTGTGCGCCCAACCTCATGCCACGCAAACTGCGATCCGCCATTGTGTGGTCTCCTCTCGCGATGCAACTCTCAGTTATAAACCGTCAAGCTGGGCGTTATCTTTCCGTTATGCCCTTACTCGGTGATAACTCTCAGTTTCGGAACCGAGTTTCATGGCGTTCCGCGCGTGTCGTGGTCGGTTCCGCGATGGGTCAGCGTTGGGATCGGTCGCTGATGAGTGCGGCCGCGACGTCCGATCGGTCCGTGATCAGGCCTTCCACGCCGGTGTCCAGGAGTCGGTCCATGGCTGCGGGCTCGTTGACCGTCCAGACATGCACCTCGACGCCGACTGAGTGCACGGCCCTCACGAAGTGGGGTGTCACCACGTGCAGCACCGACGCCGTCTCCGGCACCTGGACCGCGACGCATCCGCTGAGAACGCGCCGGATCAGCGCCCTGTTCCCGACCCGGGCGGCGACGACGGCCTGAGCGACCACGGATGCGGATGCGCTCGAGGCGACGCCGGGCAGGAGCCGGACCGTCCTTCTCCGGCGATCCTCAGAGAACGAGGTCACCAGCACCCGGTCGGTTGCGCCCGCGGCTCGGACGGCCGTCGCCGTTGCGGCAATGGCGTCCTCTGATTTCACGTCGAGGTTGAACCGGGCCTCCGGGAAGGCGTCGAGCGCTTCGGCGAGGGAGGCGAAGGACTGGCCGAAGCCGAGGTCGATTCGTTGCAGTTCGGCGATGCGCAGCGCCTCGAGCTGGATGTCCAGTTCGGGGAGGGCCAGGCGGGCGTCATGACTGAGCACGGCGACCCCGTCCCTGGACACGTGGACGTCCGTTTCCAGGTGGGTCGCACCGCTCGCGAGGGCATGACTGAAAGCGAGGACCGTGTTCTCGGGGGCATTCAGTGCCAGCCCGCGGTGCGCGAAGATGCGCGGGGGCGACCCGGCCAGGAAAGTAGAGGGGCCGCCCGAGATCACGCGGCTACCCCTCGGCGGCGTGCGAGCCGGCGGTGGTGCCGGCGGGAGTCTCCGCGACAGGTGGGGGCGACGTCGGTGCGGCGGCCTGGGGAGCGATGGGGGGAGTGGCAGCCGGAGGAGTGGCGGACCCGTCGACGGGCCGCTCGCCGAACGCGCGGCCGATGCCCTTCATCGCCTCAGTGAGTTCGCTCGGCACGATCCACAGCTTGTTCGCGCTGCCCTCTGCGAGCTTCGGCAGGGTCATCAGGTATTGGTATGCGAGGAGTTTCGGGTCGGGGTCGCCCTCGTGGATCGCCCGGAAGACGGTCGTGATGGCCTCGGCCTCACCCTGGGCCCGGAGCACGGCCGCCTTCGCGTCGCCCTCCGCGGAAAGGATGGCCGCCTGGCGGGCGCCCTCGGCGGTGAGGATCGCGGACTGCTTTGTGCCCTCCGCGGTCAGGATCAGGGCTCGACGGTCACGCTCGGCGCGCATTTGCTTCTCCATCGAGTCCTGAATGGAGTGCGGCGGATCGATGGCCTTGAGCTCGACCCTGCCGACCCGGATGCCCCACTTGCCCGTTGCTTCGTCGAGCACGATGCGGAGCTGGCCGTTGATGTTGTCGCGGCTCGTGAGCGCTTCCTCGAGATTCAGCCCGCCGACGACGTTACGGAGGGTCGTCGTCGTGAGCAGTTCGACCGCGCCCAGGTAGTTGGCGATTTCATAGGTCGCGGCGCGGGCATCCGTCACCTGGAAGTACACGACCGTGTCGATGGACACGACGAGGTTGTCCTCGGTGATGACAGGCTGGGGCGGGAAGGACACGACCTGCTCGCGCAGGTCGATGAGGGGACGCAGCCGATCGACGAACGGGATCAGGATGTTCAGGCCCGGCATGAGTGTCTTGTGATACCGGCCGAGCCGCTCGACGACCCCGGCCCTGGCCTGGGGGATGATGCGGATGGACTTCGCGAGGGTCACGATCACGAAGATGACGAGCGCGGCGACAAAGGCCACAACGATCACCTGCACGACAACCTGGGTCGGATCATTCATGAAATGTTCCTTTCTGCCGGGATGACTACTGCGGTCGCCCCGTCGATGGCGATGACGATGACACGTTCGCCCGTCTCGAAAACGGCCGGCTCGACGAGGGGGGAGAAGCGCGCGGTCCAGGTCTCACCGTTCGCGAGGCGCACCTGGGCGAGGGGGCCGGTCGAGCTCACGATGTGGCCGTCCTGGCCGAGGAGGGCGTCGACGTTGCTGAGCGTCGGGTCGCTGCCGCGTTTGAGCACGCGGAGCAGGGGCGGGCGGATGCCGAGCAGCAGCACCATGGACAGGAGCGCTGCGATCACGAGCTGGCCCCACCACGGCACACCGAACAGGCCGGAAACCAGGCCGCCGAGACTGCCGAGCGAGATCATCAGGAACGTGAGGTCAAGAGTGACCATCTCGATCGTGATGAAGATCAGTATGAGCACCAGCCAGACAACCCACGCGTAATTCGCGGCGAATACGTCCATCGTGACCCTCCCCGTTGTGTTCCCCTTCTCAAACTAGCAGGTGTGCCGACAAGGGCGGGGGCGGGGTTCTTGGTAAGGTCTTCTGCTAGACCCAGTTCGTTATTTGAGGAGTTCGTGTGACCAACCCACTTGCCGCAGGTTCACTGAACGGACAGCGCGTCCTCGTCACCGGTTCTTCCCGGGGCGTGGGAGCCGCGACCGTCGGAATCTTCGCGGAGGCCGGAGCGAGCGTTGTCATCAACTTCCGCAACAAAGAGGCGCGGGCCATCAAAGTCGCCGACGCCATCCGCGCAGCCGGCGGAACGGCCATCACCGCGGGCGCCGACCTCACCGATGAGGCCTCCGTCACGGCCATGATCGACACGATCCGGGCGGAATACGGCGGACTCGACATCCTGGTGATGAATGCCTCAGGCGGCATGGAAACCGGCATGGCCCCCGATTACGCGATGAAGCTCAACCGGGATGCCCAGCTCAACCTGCTCGCTGCCGTTCGGCCGCTGCTGGGCGCCGGCGCCCGGGTCGTGTTCGTCACGAGCCACCAGGCGCACTTCTTCGAGACCGCCCCGACCATGCCGGAGTACGTGCCGGTCGCACGGAGCAAGCGAGCGGGGGAGGACGCCCTGCGTGCGCTCATCCCCGAGCTCGAATCCGAGGGCATCGGCTTTGTCGTGGTCTCCGGCGACATCATCGAGGGCACCGTCACCGCGACTCTCCTCGAACGCTCCAGCCCTGGAACGATGAGCGCCCGCAAGGTCGCCGCCGGTCGCCTCTACAACGTGAGCGAATTCGCCGCGGAGGTCGCCCTGGCCGCCGTCGAACCGATTCCCGCGGGTAACACCCGGTACGTCGGTGACACCACGGACATGGTCACCGACTAGCAAGCGACGACTCGCAAGCAGGACGGCACGTCAGTCGGTGACGGTCGTCTGCGCTCCACGGCCGAGGGTGAAGGACATCACCAGCTGGACAAGGCCGGAGACGATCAGGAAGACGCCGCCGACGACGACGAGCACCCCCAGCGAGTTGACGGGGGACAGCAGCACCACGATGCCGGCGACGATGCTGATCACCGCGAAGAGGATCCCGAACCATCGGCTGGAATCCGAAGCCGTCTCAACGAGCGCCGCGACGCCTTCGATCAGCCACGAGATCCCGATGACCATACCGAGCACGGCGAGGGACCCGATCGGATTCCGGATCGCCACGATGCCCGCGACCAGCAGCAGCACTCCCAGCAGGATGTTCAGCACGCGGACGCCGGCACTGCCCCCGGCCATCGCGATGCCGCGGACGATGCGAGCGATCCCGCCGACGAGGAAGTAGAGGCCGAAGAGCACGGCGATGACGTTGAGGGTCGCGCCGGGCCAGACCAGGATCATCACTCCGAGGATCACGGCGACCACACCGCCGATGGCCATGGCCGTTCGGATGGTGGTCACTTCCGACTTGCTCAGTTTCCGTGGATCGATCGTGAGATCGAATACCGCGACGGGGTTCGACATGGCTGCGCTCCTCGGACTTGGGAACCCCCGAAGGAGGGGTTCGGTCACCGAGACTGTAGCGAAGACGGCACCTCGGGCGCAATGGCACAAGCCCGCCGAAGTGCTTGATGCTGCTTGAATGGAGCCATGACGAGCCTTCCTCCGCACGCCGCCGATGTCCATGACCTGATCCGGGTGCGGGGAGCACGGGAGAACAATCTCAAGGACGTCAGCATCGACATCCCGAAACGTCGCCTGACGGTGTTCACCGGTGTATCCGGTTCGGGAAAGAGCTCACTTGTCTTCGGCACGATCGCCGCGGAGTCGCAGCGGATGATCAACGAGACGTACAGCGCCTTCCTGCAGGGCTTCATGCCGACCCTCGCGCGGCCGGATGTGGACGTGCTCGAGGGCCTCACGACGGCGATCATCGTCGACCAGGAACGCATGGGCGCCAACTCCCGGTCGACCGTGGGCACCGCGACCGATGCGAACGCGCTGCTGCGCATCCTGTTCAGCAGGCTGGGACAGCCGCACATCGGCTCGCCCCAGGCCTATTCCTTCAACGTGGCCTCGATCAGCGGGGCAGGAGCGGTGACGCTCGAACGGGCGGGGAAGACCGTGAAGGAACGGCGGAGCTTCACGGTCACCGGAGGCATGTGCCCGCGCTGCGAGGGCATGGGAACGATCAACGACATCGATCTCACGCAGCTCTATGACGCGGCCAAGTCGCTCAACCAGGGGGCGCTCACGATTCCCGGCTACACGCCGGACGGCTGGGGCGTGCGGATCTTCACGGGATCGGGCTTCCTCGACGCGGACAAGCCGATTCGTGACTACAGCGCGCAGGAACTCGAGGACTTCCTGTACCGGGAACCGGTCAAGGTCAAGGTGGGGGACATCAACATGACCTACGAGGGCCTGGTCCCCAAGGTCCAGAAGGCGTTCCTCTCCAAGGACCGCGAGGCGATGCAGCCGCACATCCGCGTGTTCGTCGATCGTGCCGTCACCTTCACGACCTGTCCGGAGTGCCGGGGGACCCGCCTCAGTGCGGCCGCGCGGTCCTCGAAGGTCTCGGGGATCAGCATCGCGGATGCCTGCTCCCTGCAGATCAGCGACCTGGCCGACTGGGTGCGCGGCCTCGATGAACCGTCCGTGTCGCCGCTCCTGACCGCGCTGCGCCAGCTCCTGGACTCCTTCGTGGAGATCGGACTCGGGTACCTGTCTCTCGACAGGCCCGCCGGAACCCTGTCCGGTGGCGAGGCGCAACGCACCAAGATGATCCGGCACCTGGGATCCTCGCTGACCGACGTGACCTACGTTTTCGACGAGCCGACGATCGGACTGCACCCCCACGACATCGAACGCATGAACACGCTGTTGCTGCAGCTGCGCGACAAGGGGAACACGGTGCTTGTCGTCGAGCACAAGCCGGAGACGATCGTCGTCGCGGACCACGTCGTCGATCTCGGTCCCGGCGCAGGGACGGCAGGGGGCACCGTCTGCTTCGAGGGAACCGTCGAGGAACTCCGCACCAGCGGCACCCTCACGGGTCGCCACTTCGACGACAGGTCCACCCTCAAGGACACCGTGCGCACGCCGACGGGCGTGCTGGAGATCCGCGGCGCGACGAAGAACAACCTGCAGAACGTCGACGTCGACATCCCGCTTGGCGTGCTCGTCGTGCTGACCGGGGTAGCCGGGTCGGGAAAGAGTTCCCTCGTCCACGGGTCGATCCCGGCCGGCGCGGACGTGGTGTCGATCGACCAGGGCGGTATCCGGGGGTCCCGGCGCAGCAACCCGGCGACATACACCGGAATGCTCGAGCCGATCCGCAAGGCCTTCGCCAAGGCCAACGGCGTGAAGCCGGCCCTGTTCAGTTCCAACTCAGAGGGCGCCTGCGCCAATTGCAACGGGGCCGGCGTCATCTACACGGACCTCGGCGTGATGGCCACCGTCGCGACGACCTGCGAGGTCTGCGAGGGGAAGCGATTCGAGGCATCCGTGCTCGACTACCACCTCGGCGGCCGCGACATCAGCGAAGTTCTCGCGATGTCGGTCACCGAGGCGGAGAAATTCTTCGGTTCGGGGGAGTCGCGCACCCCCGCCGCTCACGCCATCCTCGTGCGGCTGGCGGATGTCGGACTCGGCTACCTCAGCCTGGGCCAGCCGCTGACGACCCTGTCCGGGGGCGAACGGCAGCGGCTCAAGCTCGCGAGCCAGATGGCCGAGAAAGGCGACGTCTATGTCCTGGACGAGCCGACCACGGGCCTCCACCTCGCCGACGTCGAACAGCTCCTGAGCCTGCTCGACCGGCTGGTCGACTCCGGCAAGTCCGTCATCGTCGTCGAACATCACCAGGCGGTGATGGCACACGCCGACTGGATCATCGACCTGGGTCCCGGTGCCGGCCACGACGGCGGCCGGATCGTGTTCGAAGGCACACCCGCCGATCTCGTCGCCGCCCGGTCGACCCTCACCGGCACCTTCCTCGCCACGTACGTCGGAGCCTGAACAAACCTCAAAACCAGCTATCCGGTAATGACCGATAATGCACATTATGTCAGTTTGTACGGAGCTTATGTCAGTTTGTACGGAGCTTATGTCAGTTTGTACGGAGCTTATGTCAGTTTGTACGGCGCTTATGTCAGTTTGTACGGAGTTTATGTCAGTTTGAGCGGAGCTTATGTCAGTTTGAATGGAGCCTATGTCAGTTCAGGCCGGTGGCTCCCACAGCTCGATCGGAAGCCCCTCGGGGTCATGGATACGCGCGAAGCAGCCGTAGTCCGTCGTGTCCCACTCCGGCCGACGCTCGACCGGGATGCCCGCCGCCGTGAGCTCCGCAGCGAGTGCATCGAGTCCCGTGACCCGAAGGTTGAGCATGAACGATTGCTTTTCCGAGAAATAGTCACTTTCGGAGGGAAACGGCGCGAACACGGTCGGGCCGGCCTGCTGCTGCCAGACTCCGGCCTGGCCCGCTTCGATACCGAGATGCTCCCGGTACCAGGCGGCCCGGGTGTCCGGATCAGAGCTGCGGAAGAAGAGCCCGCCGATTCCCGTCACAGCCACGGTTCGCCCCCTACCCTGTTCCACGGATGAGCCGCGTCAAGAGGGTCGCGGCCACCTCGTTGCCGTCATCGGCAAGACGACTCAGTTCGTCGATGTCTTCTCGCGCAGCGGCGAACTGGGCCAGCTTGTCCGCCGCGAGCTCGTTGCCCTCGTCGACCAGACGGCGCAACTCGTCGATGTCACCGCGCTCCCCCGCGAGCCGCGCGAGCTGTTCTCCCGCGAGTTCGTTGCCGGAATCCACCAACGCGCGCAGTTCGACCAGGTCGCCGCGCTCGGCCGCCAGTTCGACGAGCCGGTTCGAGGCCTCTTCGTTGCCCTCCCCGGCCAGGCGCCGGAGAGTCGCCAGATCCATTGCGCTCATGCTGCAACGGTAGCGCGCACGTCCCCCGGTTTCCAGAGGTCCGTCTCCCGATTCCCCGGGTTCCCGATCCCCCTCGTCAGCCGTACAGGCGTTAGATCCGTGGCACGCATCACCCGCTCGGTCCTGGTGCAATCGGAGGACTACAGGAAGCGACGGGAGATCCGTTGTCCCCGAATTAGGAGATTCGTCGGCGGGCAGTAAGTTTGCAGACGGAGGAAAGGAGTTTCGATGAGCAGAATCGTGGTCACCAACAGCGTGACCCTCGACGGCGTGATGCAGGCGCCCGGCCGGGCGAACGAGGATCGCAGGGACGGCTTCGACCTCGGCGGCTGGGCCCAGCCCTATGCCGACTCGGTGATGGGCAGCGTCATGGCAGCGGGAATCGGCGACGCAGACGCCCTGCTCTTCGGACGCAAGACGTACGCGGACTTCGCCTCGATCTGGCCGGCGATGACCCTGGACAACCCGTACACCGAGGTCATCAACAACATCCCGAAGTACGTGACGTCGAAGACCCTTCCCGGCCCCCTGGCCTGGAACAACTCGATCCTGTTGAACGGCGAGGCCACGACCACCGTCGCGGAACTGCGTGAGCGGCCCGGCAAGGACATCGTCATCCTCGGGAGCGGCGAACTCGTCCGCGCCCTGATGCGCTGGGGCCTGATCGACCAGTACACCCTCCTCATCCACCCGCTCGTGCTCGGCACGGGTCGACGCCTCTTCCCCGATGGCGGTCCCTCCGCGTCCCTCGACCTCGTCGACAGCCGGACGACGAGCACGGGCGTCATCATCGCGACCTATCGCCCCGCCGCCCCCGTCCCACCGGCGCCGCCGGTGCCTCTTCCCGGACTCGCCTGACCTACAGGTCCAGTTCAGATCGGCCGAACTTCTCGCGCAGGAAGCGACTCTGGTCTTCGAGCGCAGCGAGATCTTTCGCGTAGAGCGCGGTACGGATGCGATCACTCTCGGTCTCGAGCAGGTCGAGCTGATCGATCAGTTCGTCCTGGGCCGTCTTCTTCCCTTCGATCCGGCTCCCGATGGCAAAGCTGCGTGGCAGGTTCAGGAAGCGCTGGATCGACGTGGGCAGATAGTCGAGGATCATCTGCTCGACCGTGTGGGCCTGGTCAGCCGCTTCGGAGAGATCCGTCCAGCGGGCGACGACCTGATCGAGGGCGTCCAGGATCCGGGCGAGCCGCGCGGTCGCTTCGTCAGGCAGGCGGCGGTTCTCCGCCGTCATCGATCGCCTCAACACGGCCAGCTGGGCGGCGAGGTCCGCCGCTGACGCCACTCCCCCGTTCCCGTGCAACGGTCCGGGCCGCAGGTCGATCCTGTCGCGCGGTGCGACGAGCGCACCGACGAGGTACATCGCGACGACGACACCGGGCCACAGCGGGCCGAGGCCGACGACGACCTGCGCGCCGAGTGCCGCGAGGCCCAATGCCGAACCGACGATGTTCTTGGTGGAGGCGAGCCACCGCGACACGCTACTGGTACCCACGGATGTCCTGGAATGCGCTCGACAGGTCGCCGTTCAACGCGTCGAAGGCCTGGCCTCCCGTGAGCTTCGCCACACCGGTGAGCTCCTCCACGTTGCCGTTGCCGAAGAGCACGACGTAGGTCGCAATCGAGCGGGTGTCCGCGTCCTGGGCCGCGTAGTACTCCGCGAAGTCCCTCGCCGTGGCCCCGTCGGTGTTCTCGCCGTCGGTCATCAGCACGATCGAGACAAAGGTGTCCGGTCGCTCCGCCTTCTGCTGCCGAGCCAGCGCATAAGCGCGCTCCAGCGAGGCGTAGATGGCCGTGCCACCGTCCGCGGAGAGCCCGTCCGCGACATCACGGATCCGTTGCAAGGCCTCGGTCTTGTCCGCCGCAGGCACGTCGACGATGGTCGGGGTGTCCGGGGCGGTGCTGAACGGGATCAGGGTCACGCGTTCTCGGTTGCGGAACGCTGCGAAACCGCCCGTCGTCGAGGAATCCGCCCCGGCGAGGTTCTTGAGCGCCTGTTGGAGCGCCGTGAGCCGCTCCCCCGCCATCGACCCGGAGGTATCGAGCACGAAGAGCGTCTGTGCGGGCGCACGCACCGTGTCGAGGTACGTCTGGATCAGGGTGTTTGCGACGTCGAGGGTGTTCGGGAATGGCGTCTCGAAAAGGATTCCGGCAGGGAAGGCCGACCCGGTGTCGATCCCGGGAACGCCCGGGCGACGATGGGTCTCCGCCACGATCCTCTTCTGGACGGCGTCCGTGGTCAACCAGGCAGTGAGGCTGTCGAAGAGCGGGCGCTTGCCGGCGTCGGCCGAAGCCAGCAGGGTGAGCGGATAGTCGCTCGTGACGACTCCGTCGGTCGGCCGGATGATAGTGAGCGGTGCGCCCTTGGTGTCGAGGCCGAGGAGCACGGACTCGTAGTTGATGACGCCGTCGACGAGGGTGGGGTCCGCGACGAACTTGTCGGCGAGGAAGCCGGAGGACCCGGCAGTCAGTTTCTGCCCGGCGAAGAACCGGGTCAGCACAGGACTCACCGCCGTGACGTCCGCATCCGTGAGCGCGGTCCCGGTGCCGGACAGGGCCGTTGCGACGGCGACCAGGGCACTGAACCCGGAATTCGAAGCCGCGGGATTGGTCATGCCGTAGGTGAACTTGCCGTCGGCGGCTGCGGCGGCGAGGTCAGCCCAGGTCGGCGGGGCGGTGTCCCAGCCCAGCCGGGCCGCCACCGCCGGCCGGAGTCCGAGGACGACCGGTGAGCTCATGATCTTGACACTCGAGGACACGGCCCGGGCCGCACCGGGAAGCAGCGACAGGTAGCGGTTGTTCGGGAACCACGTCGCGTCATAACGACCGGTGGCACGACCGGATGCCACGAGTTCCGTTCCGGCGAGGGTGCCGGTGTAGTCGAAGACGACCCGGATTCCCAGGTCGGCTGCCGCAGACTCCAGGATGGGAGCCATGTCCTTGACCTCGCTGCCCGCAAGGACCCGAAGAGTCGTGGCGTCGTTGGGCAGGCCGTCCTGCTCGTTCGGCTGCGTAACCGTGCAGCCGGCCAGCACCAGCGCCGTGACCGTGGCCAGGCCGAGGGTCTTCAGGAGGCGGCGCATGCTCAGTGGGCTTCCGGCCGGGCTCGCTCGAGGTATGCGGTTGCCTCGGTCAGTCTGGCCTGCAGGGTGTCGACCGTCTGGGCCATCGTCGCGACGGCCTTGAGCTTGTAGCTGTCCAGGGCGTCCATGGTCTCGTAGATGTTCTGGAAGGCCGTTTCCAATGAGTCGAGGCTGATGGTGGCGGATGCCGACTGCTCGCTGATGGCGACCGACTGGGTCTTGAGCATCTGCGAGGTCGATACGATCAGGTTCGAGGTCGTCGTGTTCAAGGCGGTGATCTGGTCGAGGACGAGCTTCTGGTTGGCCAGTGCCTGTGCGACGATCACTGCCGTGCGCAGGGCGGAGATGGTCGTCGTCGTTGCCCGCTCAACGCCCTTGATGAGTTCCGCGTTGTTCTTTCGCACGACGTCGAGGGCGAGGTACCCCTGGGCGCTCACGGCGAGCTGGGTCAGCAGGTCCTGGTGTTTCTGGCGGATCGTGAAGAGGAGATCGCTCGTGAGCGCGTCCGCCCTGGCCGGGTCGGTCGTCCTGACCGTGTCGATCTGTTCCACGAGCTGGGCGTCGAGTGCGCTCGTGAGCAGGGCGTACTCCTGCAGGCGATTCATCGTCTCCCAGAGCCGCACTTTCTCCCCCTCTACGGCGGCGTTGTCCTTGAGGAGGGCGTCCTGGCCGTTCTGGAGCGAGTGGATGATCTTGTTGAGCTGGCTCTGTGCGGAGGCGTACCTGGCGAAATAGCTGCGGAGCTTGTCCCGGAAGGGGATCAGGTTCAGGAGCAACTGGGCGACCCCGCCATCGGCCCTGGACGGGTCGAGGTCCTCGATCGTGCCGCGCAGTTCGACAAGGGTGCTGGCAACGCGCCGTTGCGCGTCGGCCTCGTCGCCTTTCCCGCGCGCGGCGGCCAGCGCCGCGACCGGGCGCTGGAGCATCCGGTTGCTGACCTCGGACGCGGCCCGGATCTCGTCCCTGCCCATCTGGGCGACGTCTGAGATCTTCTTCTGGAATTCCGGGGCCGAAGGGTCGAGGTCGATGAGGTCGGCGACGAAGGCTCGTGCGCGTCCGGCGAGTTCCTCGGTGCGGGCATCGTTGACCGGCATCATCGCGCTGGCCTGGGTGCCGCCGATGTCCGGGACCGGGTTCGGGGGCACGAGCACCAGCCCGGTGTCGACGCGCGGTGCCTTCGTCGCGGCAGTGGCCGGCCTTTCGCCCGGTGTGGGAGTGCTCAGATCGAGGGATGCGTCTGCCATGGTGCTCCTTGGTCTCCGGTGGATCGTTCAGCAGGTGGTGCGTTCAATGAGTGTTGTCGGGTCATTTGTCCACGTTCGCGTCCGGCGACGCCAGGGGCGTGTCGTAGCGTCCGCTGATGGTCGTGATCATCGACTCGAGCGTCTCGTAGCTGGGCGGGTCGATGACGTTGACGGGGCTTGCCGGCGCCGTGAGGCCATTGTCGGCGAGTGCTGCCGTGAACACGGCCGGGTCGGCCGGCCGGAACCCGTATTGCGCCGCGAGCCGGGCAAGGCGGGGGTCGGACTGGAGGAGCTCGCCGACCCGGTTTCCCTGATCGGAAAGAGGCACAACGGTGTGCTTCGAGAGCACGGTCGGATCCGGATACATCAGGACCATGTCGGGGGTAATGGCGCTGCGGCCCGTGGCGCTCATCTGTCGGCCGAGGAATTGCGCCTCATAGATCATCACGAGGGGTTTGGACCCGATTCCCTGGGACAGATAGTCCTCGAACGGAGCCTCAGACGAGGAGGCCGAGAAGCCCTGCTCGAGGAAGAGCGCAGCCATCGGGTCGATCACGGCTGTCTCAGCGGCTGCTGAGCTGATGACGCTGTCCCCGTTCGCGACGTAGGATGCGATGGCGAGGTACATCGCCGCGGAGTTCGACTGGCGGATGTCCGTGCTCGAGATCAGGATCGAGCGGGAGCTGTTGTAGTTCGCCGCGGCACCGGGGAGCTGATTCCACCGGGTTCCCGCTGCGACGGCCTTGAGGTATTCAGCGACGTTCAGATGCCAGGTGCCTGCGGCGTCCTGGTTCGCGATCCCCGCGGACTGCAGGAGGGTCACGATCGGCGTGAAGGTCGCGATCGCGAGCGGCGAGTAGAACGGGGAGAACACGCTTCGCGCCCCGGCTTCGCGCCGGATCTTCTCGGCGGCGGGCGCGGAGGACGGGAAAACGAAATCGACGCCGGTGAGGTCGACGGAGGTGGCGATCTGGCGTGATCCCGCCGTGACGACCTCGACGTCGATGCCCTTCTCGGCGAAGACCGCCCGCACGGCCGGATCGTCGAAGAACGGCTTCTTCTCCGAGCCGATGACCCCATGGACGACCGTGAGGTCCGTGGCCCCAGGAGCGGTGCCTGTCGTTCCTCCGAACAGGCGACCACCGACGACGACGACGACCACGCCGACGATGAGCACGCCCGCGAGGACGAGCCCGATCACACGCTTGACTGTGGCGCTCATTCGATGGCTACCGTCTGGATTCGGTGGTACGACGTTGTGCAGGACATCTGCACTGCAGACAATAGGTCATCAGGGGTAAATCTTGGTGAACGCAGGCTTGGTGAACTTAGGCGCTGACCGGCCGTTGCTGGTGTGGGATCCGAGAATTCAGCCGGGAACGGGCGGGTCATCCGCGGGGTGCTGGTGGGTGACCATGCCGAATTCGTTGACCGGTTCGAATGCGTCCCTGTCCCATGCCCCCGGATGGGGCACCGGACAGTTCAGGATCGTGTCGTGTGCGCCGTGCACGATCGTGTGTTCACTCATGGCATGGCCGCACACGGGACACGGCGCTGTGTTGTCCTGCATCATGCGGCCAGCATAGATCCAATCCGGTTGATGTGAGCCGAATTTCGGAGCTCGAATTCTGAGCATGAATTCTGAGCATGAATGGGGCCGGCGTCGCTGGCCCCCGGGATCCTCAGGCCTCGCCGAACCCGGATTCCAGGAGAGCGGCGAGAGCGTCGACCGCCGCAGCCGCGCCGTCACCGGTTGCCGAGAGTTCGACCCGTGCGCCACGCGTCAATCCGAGGCCCATGATGGCCAGCAAGCTCGCGGCATCCCTGCCGTTGACCGTGACCGGGACGCCGAGCGTGGCGGCGAGAGTCACGAACTCCGCGGCGGGACGGGCGTGCAGACCGTCCGCGTTGATCAGGGTCACCGTCCGCGTCACCGTCGAGTCGTCCCCGGCCGGGCCGGACTGGGTATCGGTGGCCGGCACCGGTGCTTGTACCGAAGCCCCGCCGGAGTGCGGTGCCCCGGCCGACCGGGCCGCAGACTCCACGGCGGGCAGGTCGCCGCCGATCTGCGCGGCGACGGCGGCGGCGACGGCGCCCTCGACCAGAGGTGCGTCGACGATGACGACCCGGGATCTGGTCTCATCGTCGAGGAAATCGAGCGCTGATTCCGCGGTCAGGATTGCCGAGCCGAGGTCGCAGAGCACCACGACTCCCCTGCCGGCCTCCGCCGCCTCGATGCCCGCCGCCACTTTGGCGAAACTCGTCCCGATCCGGTCGTCGTCCGTTCCGCCTGCCGGGAGCATGCGCACGGTCGGCGCCATCTGGCGGGCGAGATCGACGAGGCCCTTCGCGATCAGCGAGCTGTGCGACACGAAGACGAGGCCGACGAGTGCGCCGGGGGCGGTGGGCGTCGAATCATTCATCGGCGACCCGCTCGGCGGTCTCGGCTGCCGCACGGAGGAGCAGGGCGCTGGACTGGGCGCCCGGATCACGATGTCCGATCGCACGTTCCCCGAGATAGCTCGCGCGTCCCTTGTGGGCGACGAGCGGCTCGGTTGCGACGGCGCCGGCCTCCGCGGCATCCGCGGCCTCGACGAGGATGGCCACGGGGCTCGCTCCGGCGCGCTCCGCGGCCGCTGCGGCGTCCACGGCCGGCGTCCAGGCGTCGACCATGGTCTTGTCGCCGCTGGCCGCCTTGCCCCGGAGCACGATTCCGTCGCGAGCCGCCGTCAGCAGTGCAACGACGGCGGCACCGTCCAGGTCGGGCTTTCCCGCTACGGCGACGGCGGCCTTCAGGAACGCCGTGCCGTAGAGGGGGCCTGCCGCGCCGCCCACCGTGGAAATGAGTGTCGTCGCCACCAGTTTGAAGACGTCGCCGGGGACGGAGTCTGCCGGGAGCGTATCGAGTTTGCCCAGCACGGCCTGGAAGCCCCTGTCCATGTTCTCGCCGTGGTCGCCGTCGCCGATGTCCCTGTCAAGGGTGATCAGCTCCACGCGATGGTCGGCGATGACGTCTACACACTGCCGGATCCAGGCTTCAGCCCAGGTGACACTCAGATTCATGGAATCTCCTTCTACCGTCCCCACCGTAGCGCCGCAGTCTGCACCGGCGCATCCCAGAGCTCGGTGAGCTCGTCGTCGAGCTTGAGAACGCTGATGGACATGCCCTGCATTTCCAGGGAGGTGGTGAAATTCCCGACCAGCGTGCGCGTGACGGTGATCCCCTTGGCTGCCAGGACCTCGGCGGCCCTTCGGAAGACGATATAGAGCTCGATCTGGGGGGTTCCGCCCATGCCGTTGACGAGCAGGAGCACTGAGTCCCCGCTCACAAACGGAATGTCCTCCAGAATCGGACCGAGAAGGCGATCGACGATGGCGTCAGCGGGCTCGAGCTTGATCCGTTCCCTGCCGGGCTCGCCGTGGATGCCGATGCCGATCTCGATCTCGTCCTCCGCCAGGGTGAAGCTCGGCTCTCCGGCGTGGGGGACGACACACGGCGTCAGCGCAACGCCCATCGTGCGCACCTGTCCGATGACCTTCTCCGCGACGGCGGCGACGGCGGCGAGGTCGTCGCCGCGTTCGGCCGCCGCCCCGGCGATCTTCTCGACGAGGACCGTCCCGGCGACTCCGCGACGTCCAGCCGTGTACAGCGAGTCCTTCACGGCGACGTCGTCGTTGACGATGACCGTGCGGACCTCGATGCCCTCGGCGAGGGCAAGGTCGGCAGCCGTCTCGAAATTGAGCACGTCACCGGTGTAGTTCTTCACGATGTGCAGCACGCCGGCACCGCCGTTGACCGCCTGCGTCGCCGCGAAGATGGGATCAGGGGTCGGCGAGGTGAAGACCGCACCGGGCACGGCGGCGTCGAGCATGCCGACGCCGACGAATCCGCCGTGCAGCGGCTCGTGGCCGCTTCCGCCTCCGCTGACCAGGCCCACCTTGCCGGACACCGGGGCGTCGGCGCGGACGATGAACGTGGGGTCACTGGATACGCGCACGATGTCTCCGTGCGCGGCCGCGAACCCGGCCACTGCCTCATCGACAACGTTCTTGGGATCATTGACGAGCTTTTTCATGACTCTTCCTTCGGGTCGGATGGTGATGATCGGTCGGCGTCGCAGCTCCCGGACGATACGGAGCTGTCCTTAACCTACGCGCACGAAGGCGGCGAGGTAAGGGACGAACCACGCCTCTACCTGCCTATTTCGCTCGGGATACCAGCGCGCTATGGTGTTGCCAGTCGCTCACCGCGACCAGGCTGTTCAGCGCTCGAGCCCTACCAAGGAAGGTCAACGTGGACAATATTGGAGTCGTATTCTTGTCGGAGGTCGTGGGCACCGCGATGCTCGTCCTCCTCGGTACCGGTGTCGTAGCCAACGTCGCCCTGGCCAAGAACAAAGGTCTCGGCGGCGGCTTCCTGATGGTCACCATCGGATGGGGTTTCGCCGTCTTCTCCGGCGTTATCGTGGCATACAACTCAGGTGCGCACCTCAACCCCGCCGTCACCCTCGGCCTCGTCGCATCCGGTGCGACCGAATTCGGCTCCGGGGTTCCGGTGAACTTCCTGTCCGTGCTCGTCTACATCGCCGCACAGCTCCTCGGCGCCATCATCGGCGCCGTGTTCTGCTGGCTGGCGTACAAGCAGCACTTCGACCAGGAACCGAACCCGGCCAACAAGCTCGGCGTCTTCTCGACCGGTCCGGCCATCCGCTCCTACGGCTGGAACCTGGTCACGGAGATCATCGGCACCTTCGTGCTGGTCTTCGTCGTGATCGCCTTCGGCGGCGGTCGCCAGGGCACGTCCGGTGGTCTCGCGGCCCTCGGCGCCCTTCCGGTGGCCCTGCTCGTGATCGTGATCGGCACTTCGCTCGGTGGGCCGACCGGGTACGCGATCAACCCGGCCCGTGACCTGGGGCCGCGCATCGCGCACTTCATCCTGCCGATCAAGGGCAAGGGTTCCTCGGACTGGTCGTACTCCTGGGTGCCGGTCGTCGGCCCCATCATCGGCGGCGTCCTCGCAGGATGGGCCTCGTACGCTCTTCTGCCCATTCTCGCCTAGTGCATCGGCCGACCGGCCGGTCCCCCACCGGGACCGGCCGGTCGGCTTCTGCATGTGAATCGCTCCTCAGCCCGTCAGCTAGTGAGCTAGTCAGTCAGTATCAGCACGAGTCAGAAAAATACAAGGAGGTATTCCATGGCCCAATACGTCATCGCCATCGACCAGGGCACCACGAGCTCCCGGGCGATCATCTTCGACAAGGCCGGGTCGATCGTCTCGACCGGCCAGCTCGAGCACGAACAGATCTTCCCCCAGGCAGGCTGGGTCGAGCACGACCCGATGGAGATCTGGAACAACACCCGCGAGGTCATCGGCCAGGCGCTGTCCAAAGCGAACCTGACCCGGCACGACATCGTCGCCGTCGGCATCACCAACCAGCGCGAGACCGCCGTGGTCTGGGACCGCACCACCGGGCTCCCCGTCTACAACGCGATCGTCTGGCAGGACACCCGTACCCAGCCCATCGTCGACCGCCTCGCTGCCGACGGCGGCGTCGAGCGCTTCAAGAAGCAGGTCGGACTGCCGCTCGCCACGTACTTCTCGGGCACGAAGATCGTCTGGATCCTCGAGAACGTCGAGGGCGCCAGGGCCAAGGCGGATGCCGGCGAGCTGATGTTCGGCACGACGGACTCCTGGGTGCTCTGGAACCTCACCGGCGGCCTCGAGGGCGGCGTGCACGCGACCGACGTCACCAACGCGAGCCGCACGATGTTCATGGACCTCGAGACCCTGCAGTGGGACGACGACATCCTCGCCGCGTTCGACGTGCCGCGGTCGATGCTCCCCGAGATCCGTTCCTCCTCCGAGGTCTACGGCATCGCGAGCGGCCACAGCCTGCTGCGAGAGACCCCGATCTCGGGCATCCTCGGCGACCAGCAGGCCGCGACGTTCGGTCAGGCCGCTTTCGACGCGGGTGAGGCGAAGAACACCTACGGCACCGGTAACTTCCTGATCTTCAACACCGGCACCGAGATCGTGCACTCGAAGAACGGCCTCCTCACGACCCTCGGCTACAAGCTCGGCGACGCGGAACCGCACTACGCACTCGAGGGATCGATCGCCGTCACCGGAGCGCTCGTGCAGTGGCTGCGCGACAACCTCGGCATGATCAGTTCATCCGAAGAGGTCGAGACTCTCGCAAAGTCCGTCGACGACAACGGCGGCGCCTACTTCGTGCCGGCGTTCTCGGGGCTGTTCGCGCCGTACTGGCGCTCGGACGCCCGCGGCGCCCTCGTCGGGCTGACCCGGTTCGTGAACAAGGGCCACATCGCCCGTGCAGCACTCGAGGCGACCGCGTTCCAGACCAGGGAGGTGATCGACGCGGTCAACGCCGACTCCGGGGTTCCGCTCACCGAGATCAAGGTCGACGGCGGCATGATTGCCAATAACACGCTCATGCAGTTCCAGGCCGATATCCTCGGCGTGCCCGTCGTCCGGCCCGTCGTCGCGGAGACCACGGCGCTCGGTGCGGCATACGCCGCGGGGCTCGCAGTGGGCTTCTGGAGCGACCTCGACGAACTCCGCGCCAACTGGCAGGAAGACAGCCGCTGGACCCCGCAGATGACCGTCGCAGAGCGCGACCGGCAGCTGCGTAACTGGAAGAAGGCCGTCACGAAGACCTTCGGCTGGGTCGACGAGGACGTGCTCTAAGAAGAACACCTCACCGTTTCGACGGAGATTTTGGCGCTGTCGAAATCTCCGTCGAACCGGTTGGAGGCTCGCTGTTCGGGCCTGGCGGCTACGCGCGACTGGCGGTGACCCATTCGGCCAGTTTCGCCGCGGCCGCCCCGGAGTCGATGGATTCCGCTGCCACGGCCAGCTTGTCGCGGAAACGGTCGAGAATGCTCGACTGCGCGGACACCGGATTCTTCGCGAGATCGAAGGCGACGAGTCCGGCCGCCGCATTGAGGAGCACGATGTCCCGCACGGCGCCCGCCTGCCCGGCGAGGGTCTGGTGCACCACTTCCGCGTTATGTGCCGGGTCTCCGCCGACGAGTTCGCTCATCGAGGCGCGGCGGATGCCGAGATCGCGCGGGTCGATGTCGTGTTCGGTCACGAGACCCCTCGACACCTCCCAGACATGACTGTGGCCGGTCGTCGTGAGCTCGTCGAGTCCGTCGTCGCCGCGAAACACCAGCGCCGCCGCTCCCCGGGTCTGGAAGACGCCGACGATGAGCGGAACCCGGTCGAGGCCCGCCACGCCGACGGCGGAGGCCTCCGGGCGAGCCGGGTTGCAGAGCGGCCCGAGGTAGTTGAAGACGGTCGGGATCCCCAGTTCGGACCTGACCGCTCCGGCGTGCCGGAAACCGGGATGGAACGCGGCGGCGTATGCGAAAGTGATTCCCGTCGCCTCGAGGATCGCCGCGACCTTCGCCGCTGACAGGGTGAGGTCGATCCCGAGGGCCGACAGGACGTCAGATGCCCCCGATGCCGAACTCGCCGCCCTGTTCCCATGCTTGATGACCGGAACGCCCGCGCCGGCACAGACGATCGACGCCATCGTCGAAATGTTGACAGTGCCGAAACGGTCGCCGCCGGTGCCGACGATGTCGAGGGCCATCGGGTTGACCGGGAGGGCGACGGCGTGGTCGAGGATGGCGTCCCGGAAGCCGACGATCTCATCGACGGTCTCGCCCTTGGCGCGCAGGGCGACGAGGAACCCGGCGATCTGGGCCGGCGTCGCGTTGCCCTGCATCACCTGTTCCATGCTCCACGCCGCGTCGGACACGCTCAGGTCCTCCCCATTGAGCAGGGCGCTGAGGACATTGGGCCAGGACTGGATATCGAGCATGAACCCGATCTTAAGCGAATCCGCTGCCGGGTTCCGAATCTGCCCCAGCGGCGCTTTCGTTCCAATCTGGTCACCTTTTGGGCAAATGACCTACCCGCATCCGCATGGTGCGCACCGCCGCTGCGAAATCGGCCATAATGGACGAGTGACGAGCCCTTCGATAACTTATTCAGCCACAGCGCCCGTGGTAAATCGGCCCAACAGCGTTGCTGTCGGCACCATCGTGTGGCTGGGCAGCGAAGTCATGTTCTTCGCCGGCCTGTTCGCCATCTACTTCACGCTGCGGTCGACCTCGCCGGAACTGTGGCAGTTCGAGGCCGAGAAGCACAATTTCCCCTACGCGCTCGTGAACACCCTGATCCTCGTCTCCTCGTCGATCACATGCCAGTTCGGCGTGTTCGCCGCTGAGCGTCTCCAGGCCCGCTCAACGGGCTGGAAGCCCAGCCAGTGGGGCATGGTCGAGTGGTTCTTCCTGACCTACGCCCTCGGCGCCGTCTTCGTATCCGGGCAGATCTGGGAGTACGCCACCCTCGTCTCCGAGGGTGTTTCGCTGCAGAGCAACGCATACGGTTCGGCGTTCTATCTCACCACCGGCTTCCACGGCATCCACGTCACCGCCGGCCTGATCGCCTTCCTCCTCGTGATCGGCCGCGGGTTCGCGGTCAAGAACTTCGGTCACAAGGAGGCGACGAGCGCCATCGTCGTCTCGTACTACTGGCACTTCGTCGATGTCGTCTGGATCGGCCTCTTCCTCGTCATTTACGTCCTCAAATAGAGATCCGGAGCGGACACCTCAGAATGACCACGACCAACACCCCCAAGCCGGCCCGCGTGCGCAAATCCGGCCGCCGCAGCCCACTTGCCAGTGTCGCCCTGATCGCCATCGGACTGCTCTTCACCGGCGGCGCCTATGCGCTGTTCAGCACGAGCACCGCGAGCGCCCAGACCGATGCCTCGTCTCAGCAGACCATCGGAGAAGGCCAGAAGCTGTTCGCGAGCAACTGCGCCACCTGCCACGGCCTCGGCGCCGCCGGAACCGGATCGGGGCCCAGCCTCATCGGTGTCGGTGCGGCCTCCGTCGACTTCCAAGTCGGCACCGGCCGGATGCCCATGCAGATGGACGGTCCTCAGGCAGAGAAGAAGGCCGTCTCGTTCACGGAAGAACAGATCGCAGCCCTCGCCGCCTACGTCGCCTCCCTCGCCCCCGGACCGGCCGTCCCCGATGCGCGCTACCTCGACGCACAGGGCGACTCCTCGAAGGGCGCAGAGCTCTTCCGCATCAACTGCGCCATGTGCCACAACGTCGCGGGCGCCGGAGGTGCCCTCACCCAGGGTAAGTTCGCCCCCGCACTCGACGGTGTCTCCGCCCAGCACATCTACGAGGCCATGATCACGGGACCGCAGAGCATGCCGGTCTTCAACGACATGAACATCTCCCCGGAGAGCAAGCGCGACATCATCACCTACCTCAAGTACCTCGAGAACAACCCGTCCCCGGGCGGCTACGCCCTCGGCTCGCTCGGCCCCGTTTCCGAAGGACTGTTCCTCTGGATCTTCGGACTCGGCGCGATCGTCGGGTTGACGGTGTGGATCACCGCGAAATCGAACTGACCCGCATCCGAACAGGGCGCGGAATCAGAAGCATGCAGCAGACACACCTGCTCGGCACACAACTGCACGACACACAGCAGACAAAGGAGCACAATGGCCACGGACGATAACAGCGGGAAGGACCTCACCGCTGCTGACTCCGGCGCCGGGCACAACCCCGCAAACGCCGGCACGGCCGTTGTCGTGCGCGACGCCGTGGACAACCCCGGATTCCCGCCGCACCGCCCCCGCGTCACAGACCTGAACCCGAGCGCCGAACGCCGTGCCGAGCGCACGGTCTACACGCTCTTCTACCTGTCGATCGTCGGCAGCGTCTTTGCGATCGCCGCGTACATGGCGTTCCCGATCGTGGACACCGACCCGGGTTCCGTGCGGCTGAACAACCTCTTCATCGGCCTCGGCCTGGCCCTCGCGTTGCTGGCGATCGGCATCGGCGCCGTCCACTGGGGCAAGGCCCTGATGAGCGACCACGAAGGCATCGACGTCAGGCACCCTGTCCGCGGCTCGGAGGAGACCAGGGCGCGGGCCGTCGAGATCTTCGCCGAGGCCAACGAGGAGTCCGGGATCGGACGCCGAAGCCTCATCCGCAACAGCCTGATCGGTGCGCTCATCGCCTTCCCCCTTCCCGCGGTCGTTCTCTTCCGTGGCCTCGGTCCGATGAACGAGAACCCCTCTGAGTTGCTCAGCCACACGATGTGGACGAAGGGGACCCGGCTGGCGATCGACCCGACCGGCACGCCGATCAAGGCGTCCGATGTCACCCTCGGCTCCGCATTCCACGTCATTCCGGAGGGTCTGCAGGACCTCCCGAGCGGTCGTCTGGAAGAGAAGGCCAAGGCCGCCGTGCTGCTGATGCGGCTCAAGCCCGAGGACCTCAACGAGCTCCCCGAGCGTGCAGGCTGGTCGTACGACGGCATCGTCGCGTACTCCAAGATCTGCACCCATGTCGGCTGCCCCGTGGCCCTCTACGAACAGCAGACCCACCACCTGCTCTGCCCGTGCCACCAGTCACAGTTCGACGTATCGAACCACTGCGAGGTCATCTTCGGGCCGGCCAAGCGGCCGCTCCCCCAGCTGCCCATCGCGGTAGACTCTGAGGGCTACCTCATTGCGCAGAGCGATTTCACTGAACCCGTCGGACCGAGTTTCTGGGAGCGGCATTGAGTATCACGAAAACGACCACAGGCGTGGTCGAGACGACGAAGAGCAACGGCGGCTTCACGGGCGCGGCGGCGAATTACATCGACGAGCGCACGAGCATCTCCACCGCGGTGAAGGAACTCGGCCGGAAGATCTTCCCCGACCACTGGTCATTCCTCCTCGGTGAGGTCGCCCTCTACAGTTTCGTCATCATCCTGCTGTCCGGGACGTTCCTGACGTTCTTCTTCAGCGCTTCGATGGCCCCCGTCCACTACGAGGGCTCCTACGTTCCGCTCAAGGGCGTCGAAATGTCTGCGGCGATGTCCTCGTCGCTCAACATTTCCTTCGACGTCCGCGGCGGCCTCCTGATGCGCCAGGTACACCACTGGGCGGCGCTGCTGTTCGTGGCGTCGATCGGCCTGCACATGCTCCGGATCTACTTCACGGGCGCGTTCCGCAAGCCCCGTGAACTCAACTGGGTCATCGGCTTCATCCTCTTCATCCTCGCGATGGCCGAGGGTTTCACCGGTTACTCCCTCCCCGACGACCTGCTGTCCGGCAACGGCCTGCGCATCATCGACGGAATGGTCAAGGGCATCCCGCTGGTCGGAACCTGGATCTCCTTCCTCCTCTTCGGCGGAGAGTTCCCCGGCGAGGCGATCGTAGGACGGCTGTACTCGCTGCATATCCTGCTGCTGCCGGCGATCATCATCGCCCTCATCGCAATGCACCTGCTCTTCGTCGTCGTGCACAAGCACACCCAGTACCCCGGTGCCGGGCGTACGAACAAGAACGTCGTGGGCTATCCGGTTCTCCCGGTGTACGCCGCCAAGGCCGGTGGATTCTTCTTCATCGTCTTCGGTGTCGTGATGTTGATGGCGTCGCTGTTCACGATCAACCCGATCTGGAACTACGGCCCCTATGACCCCTCCCCGGTCTCGGCCGGCACCCAGCCCGACTGGTACATCGGCTTTGCCGATGGGGCGCTGCGCCTGATTCCGCCGGGGCTCGAGTTCGTCTGGCTCGACCGCACCTGGTCGTTCAATATCCTGATCCCGCTGACGACCCTGGGACTCTTCATCCTCGTGGTGCTGATCTACCCGTTCATCGAGGCCTGGGTGACCGGAGACAAGCGCGAGCACCACATCCTCGACCGTCCGCGCAACGCCCCGACCCGCACCGCCATCGGTGCGGCGGGCGTCACGTTCTACGCGGCTCTCTGGGCGACGGCGTCTTCGGACATCATTGCGACGCACTTCCACGTGACCATGGAGGGCGTCATCCATACGATGCAGTTCCTCACCATCGTGGGCCCGTTCATCGCGTTCTTCGTCGCCAAGCGGGTCTGCCTCGCACTTCAGAAGAAGGATCGCGAGATCGTCCTGCACGGCTACGAATCCGGCCGGATCGTGCGTCTGCCCGGCGGCGAGTACATCGAGGTGCACCAGCCCGTCGACGAGTACGAGCGCTGGAAGCTCGTGAGCTATTCCGACTACAAGCCCCTGATGATCCGCCCGAACGACCAGGGCAGGATCACGGCCGGCCAGCGCGTGCGCGGCGGACTCTCCCGCTGGTTCTTCGAGGATCGGATCGTTCCGGTCACCACGACGGAACTCGAGCAGAGCCATGGGGATCACCACTAACAAGCGGTCCCACCTTCACCACAACACAACATGAACAGATCGGGCATCGATGTCCCTCCAGACCTTGTCGGAGTGGCTTCGGTGCCCGAACTGTTTCTCGCCTCTCACACCCGCGGGCGACCTCGTGCTGCGATGCTCCGCGGGGCACTCGTTCGACGCCAACCGGCGCGGCTATGTGTCGCTTCTGGGCGGTCGCAGCCATGTGGTGGGTGACAGCGCCGCGATGCTCGATGCGCGTACGGCCTTCCTCGAGGCGGGCTGGTACGCAGACCTGCGGAGTGCCGTCACGACGCTCGTCGCTCCGGAGAGTCCCGATCGGGTCCTCGACATCGGCTGTGGCACCGGGTATTACCTCCGCGGAGTGACCGAAGCCTGCCCGGCCGCCGGATTCCTCGGAATGGACCTCTCCCCCGTCGCCGTCGCCCGAACCGTGGCCACCACCCGCGCTGCCTCACGCCCCGGACAGGCTGTCGTCGCAGACGAGAGGCTCCCGGACCCGCCCCTCGTGGACGGGCTCGTCGCCGACGTGTGGACCGACCTTCCGGTCCGGACGGGCATCGCCGACGTACTCCTGAACGTCTTCGCCCCCCGCAATCCCGCGGAGTTCCATCGCGTGCTCCGGGACGACGGTCTCCTCGCGGTCGTCGTGCCCCACGACGACCATCTCCGTGAGCTTCGTGACGCGGGACTGGCCCTCGACATCCCGCCGAACAAGGCGGAAGACCTCGGCGTCGCCCTGGGGCCCTGGTTCGCGCTCGAGGCCCGGATCGGGGTCTCCGGCCGTCACGACCTCGGCGCGGACGAAGTTGCCGCGCTGATCGGGATGGGTCCCTCAGCGCACCACACGGGGACGGAGACGGTCGCGGACCGCTGGCCGGCCAGGAACCCGGTGACGTTCTCCTTCGACGTGCTCGGCTTCCGTCGCCGCGCCGTGCCCGCTCTCCCCCGTTAACGCGAAAGCGGGTGAATCGCCGGTCTCAGAAGTTGAGACCGACGATTCACCCGCTTTCGCGAACCAGGATGCTTAGCGCGCGAAGTTTCCGCGGTAGTACTCGTACACCCAGCCGATGAGGCAGATCACGCCGACGCCGAGCGCGATGATCGAGATCCAGAAGCCGATCGCCAGGCCGAGGAACAGCAACGCCGCACTCGCGGCAAGAAGGATCGGCCACCAGCTCCACGGGCTGAAGAAGCCGACCTCGGGGTCGCCGTCATCGACGTTCGCGTCGAGGCGGTCCTCCGGGAGCTCCCCGCCCTGGGCGCCGTGCACCCGGGAGAGGTAGAACGCGACGAAACTCACGAACACCGAGCTCAGCGCGAGGGCGAAGGTTCCCGCCCATTCGATGCTGTGCTGGTGCGGGTCGACGAGGCCCCAGATGATATACGCGACCGTGACGAGGGCGAAGAAGCCCGCGAGCAGCCAGAGCAGGTTGGTGTTTGCCCTCATTTATTTGACCTCGTTCGTTCCGGCGTCGTAGACAGGTGCATCGGGACCATCCTTGCCCGGTCCGATTCCGACCGGCATGGCGACCTCGGGGTGGTTGAGGTCGAAAGCAGGGCGCTCCGAACGGATGCGCGGAATCGACGTGAAGTTGTGCCGCGGCGGCGGGCACGACGTGGCCCACTCGAGGGAGGCTCCGAAGCCCCACGGGTCGTTCACCGTGACCTTCGGCGCCTTGCGGGCCGTGATGTACACGTTCAGGAAGAACGGGATCATCGAGACCGCGAGGATCATCGAGCCGATGGTGGAGAGCTGGTTCATCCAGGTGAAGCCGTCCTCCGGAGAGTACGAGGCGTAACGACGCGGCATGCCGACGACGCCGAGCCAGTGCTGCACAAGGAAGGTGGTGTGGAACCCGATGAACAGGAACCAGAAGTGCCACTTGCCGAGGCTCTCGTTGAGCATCTTGCCTGTCCACTTCGGCCACCAGAAGTAGAAGCCGCTGAACATGGCGAACACGACGGTGCCGAAGATGACGTAGTGGAAGTGCGCCACGACGAAGTAGGTGTCCGAGACGTGGAAGTCGAGTGGCGGCGAGGCGAGGATGACGCCGGTCAGCCCGCCGAAAGTGAAGGTGACCAGGAAGCCGAGCGCCCACAGCATCGGCGTCTCGAAGGTCAGCGACCCCCGCCACATCGTGCCGATCCAGTTGAAGATCTTCACACCCGTCGGAACGGCGATGAGCATCGTCATGAGCGAGAAGAACGGCAGCAGCACCGAACCGGTCACGTACATGTGGTGGGCCCAGACCGCGACCGACAGGGCGGCGATCGAAATGGTCGCGTAGATCAGCGTCTTGTACCCGAAGATCGGCTTGCGGCTGAAGACCGGGAACACCTCGGAGACGATGCCGAAGAACGGCAGCGCGATGATGTACACCTCGGGGTGGCCGAAGAACCAGAACAGGTGCTGCCAGAGGATGGCACCGCCGTTGGCCGGATCGTAGATGTGCGAGAGGAAGATGCGGTCAGAGGCGGCGGCGAGCAGCGCTGCGGCGAGCACCGGGAACGCCATCAGGACCAGCAACGACGTGACGAGCGTGTTCCAGGTGAAGATCGGCATGCGGAACATGGTCATGCCGGGGGCGCGCATCGTGATGATGGTGGTGATGAAGTTGACCGCGCCGAGGATGGTTCCGAACCCGGACAGTCCCAGGCCGACCATCCACAGGTTTCCTCCGACGCCGGGTGAGAACGTCGTACTGGCAAGCGGTTGGTAGGCGAACCAGCCGAAGGATGCCGCTCCCTGCGGGGTGAGGAACCCGCCGACGGCGATGAGGCTGCCGAAGAAGAAGGCCCAAAACGAGAAGGCGTTGAGGCGGGGGAAGGCGACGTCGGGGGCGCCGATCTGCAGCGGCATCAGCGAGTTCGCGAAACCGAAGAACAACGGTGTCGCGAACATCAGCAGCATGATCGTGCCGTGCATCGTGAACAGCTGGTTGTACTGCTCCTTGGTCTGCACGACTTCGAGGCCTGGCTCGAAAAGCTGTGCGCGGATGACGAGCGCCATCACACCGGCGAGGCAGAAGTAGACGAACGAGGTGATGAGGTACATGTACCCGATCACCTTGTGGTCGGTGGAGGTGATCCAGCGAACGAGGACGTTGCCCTTGCGCTCGACGCCCGTCGGACGACGCGGGGCGGTCGGGGCGGCCGGCGTCGCGGCTGCTGCGGGTGCGGTTGTGGTCATGGCCTACTTGCCTTCCTCTGCCGCCGGGGCGGACGTGCCCGGAAGATTCTGGTTGCGGTTGTACCCGTTGTCGAGCTGTCCGGTGTTGCCGGCTGCCTTGAGCGAGGCGGTGTATGCCTCGTAGTCGGCCTCAGACACGACCTTGACGTTGAAGAGCATGAGCGAGTGGTACTCACCGCAGAGCTCTGCGCACTTGCCGGAGTAGGTGCCGATCCGCTCGGGGATGACCGACATGTAGTTGGTCTTGCCGGGGATCATGTCCTTCTTGTAGAGGAAGTCGATGACCCAGAAGGAGTGGATGACGTCACGGGACTCGAGCGCCAGTTCGATCTTCTTGCCCACCGGGAGGACGAGGGTCGGCAATTCGGATTCGACGAGCGAACCCTTGGGACCGTCGAGGTTCGGCTGGCCCTGGATGCCCGCGGAGTAGACGTCCTCGTTGACGTAGTTGAAGTCCCAGGCCCACTGCTTGCCGATGACTTCGATCTTCACGTCCGGAGAGTCGAACCGTGCCTCGATCGCGGCCTGGTCCCTCGCGGTGAATGCGAAGAAGCCGATGACGAGGATGAGGGGGACGATCGTGTAGAAGATCTCGATCGGCATGTTGTACCGCAGCTGCACCGGGAGTCCGGTCTGGCCCTTGCGGCGCCGGTAGACGACCACGGCCCAGATCGTCAGGCCCCAGGTGATCAGGCCGACGACCAGCAGCACGATCCAGGATGTCGTCCAGAGACCGGCTACGCGGTCGGTCTGGTTCGTCACCGCCGGTTCGCCCTCGACGAAGCCGGGCAGGAAGCCGTGGAGCTGGGCTTGGGTGCACCCCGCTAGAACAATGACCAACGACGCTGCGATCGGAATTGCAGCCCATCGGAGACGGTGGTTTTTGCGCACCAGTAACCTTTCGGGGAGTCTCGACATCACTTCATCGGAAGTGCCTCTGTGTGAATGACAGCCTACTGCGCGGGATGAGCTCCGGGGTGCAGCGCAGGCGCTGATCCGGTAACGAATCCACGCCAAGATGCCGGGCGGCCCGCCCGGCATCCTACGTATTCCCTAGCTGAACGAGTCGCCACAGGCGCAGCTGCCGCCCGCGTTGGGGTTGTCGATGGTGAAACCCTGCTTCTGGATGGTGTCCTCGAAGTCGATGGAGGCGCCGTCCAGGTACGGGACGCTCATCTTGTCGACAACGACCTCGACGCCGTCGAAATCGACGAGTGCGTCACCGTCGAGCACACGCTCGTCGAAGTAGAGCTGGTAGATAAGGCCGGAACAGCCGCCGGGCTGGACGGCGACGCGGAGGCGCAGGTCCTCGCGGCCTTCCTGGGCGAGCAGGCTTCGTACCTTCAGTGCTGCGGCCTCGCTCAGGCCCACTCCGTGGGCGGCGGTGCTGGTTGTGATGGTGTCGGTCATGACGCTCCTTGCGCTGTGCTCGAATTCTGACAGATTCTACCTGCAGCAACGGTGAGACCGCCGCAGTAATTCCCGCTTGGCGGCCTTCGGCCGCTGACCCGGGCGGATGCGCTCACCGGTCGGCCGGAGTCCCCGTGCGGCGGTTGAGCCGGTCGAGCAGGAAGGCCTCGGCGAGGACCGCCCGTTTGAACACGCCCAGGTGCAGGGACTCGTTGGGGCTGTGCGCCCGGGAATCGGGGTCTTCGACGCCCGTGACGAGGATCTGGGCCCCCGGGAACACCCGGACGAGGTCCGAGATGAACGGAATGGAGCCGCCGATGCCGACGTTGACCGGGGGCTTGCCCCAGGCATCCGTCATCGCCCCGAGGGCGAGGGGCACGGCCCAGCCGCTGTCGTCGACGAGGAACGCCTCGCCGGTGTCGACGTCGTCGATCGTGATGCTCGCCCCGTACGGAACGTGGGCGCGCAGGTGTGCCTCGAGGGCCCGGTAGGCCTCGGCAGCGGGCTGGCCGGGAGCGATCCGGGTGCTCAGCCGCACGCTCACGACCGGGGACAGGGTGTTCGAGGCGTTCGCGACGCTCGGCGCGTCGATGCCCGTGATCGTGATGGCCGGCTGCGACCAGAGTCTGCTGAGCAGCGGTCCGTGGCCGATGGGCGTGGCACCGTCGAGGAGCCCGGTCTCCAGACGCAGTTGTTCCTCGGTGTATTCGGGAGTCGGGACGTCCCGGCTTGTGAGCCCGTCGACGGCCACGGAGCCGTCTTCCGCGTAGAGGCTCGCGAGGAGGCGCACGGTGGCCATCATGGCGTCCGGTACCGCTCCCCCGTACATGCCGGAGTGGGACGCATGGTCGAGGGTGCGCACGGTCAGGCGGAAGGTGACGTTGCCGCGCAGGGCGACCGTGAGGGCGGGGGTGTCCACATCCCAGTTGTTCGAGTCGGCGACGACGATGACGTCAGCGCGGAGCGACTCCCGGTTGTCCACGAGGAATGCCGCGAATGAGCGACTGCCGAATTCCTCCTCGCCCTCGATGAACACGGCGATTCCGAGGTCGAAGTCGGGACCGGCGGTCTCGGCCAGTGCCCGGATCGACGCGACGTGTGCCATCACGCCTGCCTTGTCATCCGCGGCTCCCCGGCCGTAGAGCCGATCTCCGCGGACGGTCGGCTCGAACGGAGTGGATTCCCAGTCGATGTCGTGGCCGGGGGGCTGCACGTCGTGGTGGGCGTAAAGCAGGACGGTGGGACGGCCGTTGCGGGCCGGCCGGTGCGCGAGCACGGCAGGCTGGCCCAGTTCGGCGGTGCCGGGAATTCCGGAACGGGTCACGACGACCTCGTCGAAAACGTTGAGCCCGCGGACCAGGTCGGCTACGGCCTCCGCGCTTTCCGCCACCCTGGCCGGATCGAACGCGTCCCAGGACACGGACGGGATGCGGACGAGGGCACACAGGTCGGCGATCGTGGCGGGAAGGGCGGCCTCGACGGCGGCGCGCACGGGCGCATCCGCGATCCCGGCTTCGGGTGCAGTATCTGGAGTAACGGTCATCAGGTAATCTTAATCCAACTAATTGCAAGGAACTGATGTGGCCAAGCCAGTGAACCCAGACGCACAATCGCCGATTGAATCGATCGACGAGACGAGGGCGCGCCTCGCCGCCGCCCGCCCCGCCGGCCACCCGGAAGGAAAAGGCCAGCCGACGCCGAGCCGTAAGGAGCAGGAGGCCGCCAACCGGCGCCCCCTCGTGCCGGACGACCGCAAGCTCGCCGCACGCCAGGCACGTGCCAAGTCCGCGGAGACCCGCGACAGGGCCAGGATCGGCATGGCCGCCGGTGAGGACAAGTTCCTCCCCGTCCGCGAGCGCGGCCCGCAGAAGCGCTTCGTGCGCGACTACGTGGACGCCCGCGTGAACATCGGCGAGTTCATGATCCCGGTCATGTTCCTCGTCATCTTGCTCACCTTCTTCCCCGACCGCAACGTGCAGACCTACGGGATCCTCGCCCTCTGGGCCTTCTTCCTGATCGCCGTCGTGGACTGCGTCCTGCTCGGCTTCACCCTGACCCGCAAGGTCAAGGCGAAGTTCGGCGACGCCAAGGCGGAACGCGTGCGCTGGTACGCGGCGATGCGCGCCCTCCAGCTGCGAGCGATGCGGCTTCCGAAGCCCCAGGTCAAGCGCGGCCAGTACCCCGCCTGAGCCTCCTTCTGCCCTTCCTCAGGCCCGTTCCCCTCGGGGGGCGGGCCTGAGGCGTTCCCCGGCGGATGCCGCGGCTACGCTCCGAACGCACCGTCGCGGATCACGGGGACGCGCAGTTCCTCATCCGTGAGCGAACCGTGCTGGCCGATCATCGACCTGGCCGACTGGTTCGGCTCGCGGGAGTCGTAGTATGCGACGGCCTTCCGTGCTGCGACGATCACGTCGCCGATCCTGGGCAGGACCTCGTCGTCGACGCTGCCGAACAGTCCGGCCGTGACGGCCTCCGCACGCGTGAAGATCCAGGCCCGCTCGCCCTCGACCTCGCGCCAGGTCTCCGCCAGCGCGGTCGCTGCCTCCGATCCGGACCCTGCGGCCTCCCCGGCGGTCTCGTCGAGGTACAGGTAGAGGCAGCGCGGGTCTCCCCCGATGTGCCGCACCGGGGCGACGAGTTCGGGAACGCTGTCGAAGAGCACGTGTTTCGTGGCGGGAACGTCGAGGACACCGTGGTCGGCGGTGACGATGAGCCCCTCGTCCCGGCGTAGTCCGGCAGCGAAGCGTCCCGCCGCGGAGTCGAGGGCTTCGAGGGCCGCGAGCCATTTCGCGGACTCCCAGCCGTGCGCGTGCGCTGCAACGTCGAGTTCGGGCACGTACAGGTAGACGAGGGCGCGCGGCTCGGCATCGAGCAGGGCGCGGGCCGCCGCGAACCGATCGGCGATGCCCTCCGCCGGCACGTAGCGGGCGCCGCGGAGGGACGCCAGGGTGAAGCCGGAGTGGGCGTACCGCTTCGGGCCGATGGTGAAGCTCGGCACACCGTCGTCGGTGGCGCGCTCGAAGATGGTACGGGTCCGCTGCCAGGTGTCCGGCGGCATCCGGTCGTCCCAGCCGCTCAGCTGGTTGACGACCCTGTCGTTGGCGGCGTCGAGGGCCCGGTAGCCGACGAGCCCGTGCCGGCCGGGTTCGACCCCGGTGGTCAGGCTGGTGATCGCGGCTGCGGTCGTGGCGGGGAAGACGGTGTCGACGACCCCGGCCCTGGTCAGTTTCGAGGTGAGGTAGCGGGCATGGCCGGCCCTGGCACGCAGCGAGCTGACACCGAGGCCGTCGACGAGCACGACGACGGCCTTGTCGACGGCAGCGAGGTGGAGTGCATTCTCCCGGCCGAGGACCGCCGAGAGGCAACTTGACAGGACGTCGGCAAGGCGCAGCGCACTGAATTGGCGGGCCGGTAGCATGGGGGGCATTGGGTCAAGTCTGTCACGGACCGGGCCCTGCACTGGCGCGCAGCCTGCGCGCCCACCCGATCGTGCCGCTGGTCCTGCCACCGGAGCACCCCGAGCAGAATTCACGAATGAGCCGCACACCCGCTACCCCGCCCGCAGCTTTCACCGAACGCATCGAGGACGTCGACGTCTCGACGGAGATGCAGGGATCGTTCCTGGAGTACGCGTACTCGGTGATCTACTCCCGTGCCCTCCCGGACGCGAGGGACGGCCTCAAGCCCGTGCAACGCCGGATCCTCTACCAGATGGCCGAGATGGGCTTGCGTCCGGACAAGGGCCACGTGAAGTCGGCGCGCGTCGTCGGCGAGGTGATGGGGAAGCTGCACCCGCACGGCGACACCGCCATCTACGACGCGCTCGTGCGAATGGCCCAGGCCTTCACCCTCCGCGTGCCCCTCATCGACGGCCACGGCAACTTCGGTTCCCTCGACGACGGCCCCGCCGCACCGCGGTACACCGAGGCGCGCCTCGCAGCCCCCGCCCTCGCGATGACGGAGAACCTCGACGAAGACGTCGTCGACTTCGTCCCGAACTATGACAACCAGCTGACCCAGCCGGACGTGCTCCCCGCCGCGTACCCGAACCTGCTCGTCAACGGGGCAGCGGGCATCGCCGTCGGTATGGCGACCAACATGGCGCCGCACAACCTCATCGAAGTCGTCGGCGCGGCCCGGCACCTGCTCGCCCACCCCGACGCGACGCTCGACGAGCTGATGGAATACGTGCCGGGTCCCGATCTGCCGACCGGGGGCACGATCGTCGGCCTCGCCGGGATCAAGGACGCCTACCTCACGGGCCGCGGCAGTTTCAAGACTCGCGCAAAGGTGTCCGTCGAGGCCATCACGGCCCGGAAATCGGGCCTGGTCGTCACCGAACTCCCCTATCTCGTCGGCCCGGAGCGGGTCATCGAAAAGATCAAGGACGGCGTTACGTCCAAGAAGCTCAGCGGCATCTCCGACGTCACGGACCTCACCGACCGCACCCATGGCTTGCGGCTCGTGATCGGCATCAAGACCGGCTTCAGCCCCCTGGCCGTTCTGGAGCAGCTCTACCGGTACACCCCCCTCGAAGACTCCTTCAACATCAACGCGGTCGCCCTCGTGGACGGCGGACCGCAGACCCTTGGCCTGCGCGAGCTCCTCTCCGTCTACGTCGACCACCGGATCGAGGTCGTCACCCGGCGCAGCGCCTACCGCCTGGCCAGGCGCAAGGAACGACTGCACCTCGTCGAGGGCCTTCTCGTCGCCATCGTCGACATCGACGAGGTCATCCAGGTGATCCGCACGAGCGACGACACCGAGCAGGCCCGCACCCGCCTGATCGACGTCTTCGAGCTGAGCCAGATCCAGGCCGAGTACATCCTCGAACTCCGGCTGCGCCGCCTCACCCGTTTCTCCCAGATCGAACTCGAGGCCGAACGCGACCAGCTCCTCGCCGAGATCGCCCTTCTCGAAAAGCTGCTTGGGAGCAAGCAGGCCATCCGCACCCTCGTTTCCGACGAGCTCGCCGCCGTCGCCGAGAAGTTCGGTACTCCGCGCCGTACCCTCCTCACCGAGGCCAAGCCGAGCATCGCCGGCGCCGTCGCCAAACGCAACGCCCCGGTGCTCGAACTCACCGACACGCCGACCCGGGTCTACCTGAGTGCGACCGGCCGCATCGCCAGGGTCGACCTCGCCGCTATCGAGCCCGCCGATGACAACCCCTTCGATCTCGATCCGCTCCACACTGAAACCGCCCTGACCGAGACCGGTGAGGCGGCATCCGCGCCCCGCACCAGGACCGTGCCGACCCAGCGCCGCAGCAAGCACGACGCCGTTCTCGGGACCCTCGACACCACGAGCCGCGCCGAAGTCGGCGCCGTCACGAGCCGCGGCAGGCTCATCCGGTTCACACCGGTCGACCTTCCGGTGATGCCTCCCACGTCCATCCAGCTCGGGGCAGGCGTACGCGTGGCCGACTACCTGGGCCTGACCGACCGGTCCGAGACCGTGCTCGCGCTCGTGTCCCTCGAGTCCGACCGCTCCATCGCACTCGGAACGGCGTTCGGGACCGTCAAGCGCGTCGTCGCGGGCGACTGGGCCAACCGGCCGGACTTCGAGATCATCCAGCTCAAGCCGAAGGACGCCGTGATCGGGGCCGTGCAGGGCGCGGAGGACGACGAACTCATCTTCGTCACGTCCGACGCCCAGCTCCTGCGCTTCCCGGCGGCGTCGGTGCGGCCGCAGGGTCGGCTCGCCGGCGGCATGGCCGGGATCAAGCTCGCGGCGGATGCGCGGGCCGTGTTCTTCACGAGCCTGCCGGCCGACGACGCGGAGACCGCCGTCGTCGCCACCGTCGCCGCGTCCAGCCACACCCTCGCCGGCACGGACCCGGGCAGCGCCAAGGTCTCCGAGTTCACCGAATTCCCCGCGAAGGGGCGCGCGACGTCCGGCGTCCGCGCCCATCGCTTCCTCAAGGGAGAAGACGCCATCGCGGTCGCCTGGGTCGGTCCGATGCCGGCCCGTGCGGTCGGTCCGGATGGATCGCCGCGCACCCTTCCGGAGACGGGGGCACGGCGCGATGCCTCCGGAACGATGCTCGAAGCCCTGATCGGCACGATCGGTGCCCGGATCGCCTGATCCCGCCCGTCGGTCCGGGCGGCCCCGGCGGTCTGGGCGGTCCGCTCGCCCGGCTCTCCCGGCTACAGTGTTCGGATGACTACACTTCCCGGCTCTGTCGTCCTCGTCGTCGGCGCGACGGGCGGCCTCGGCCGCGAAATCGCCAGGCAGCTCTCCGCCGCCGGCGCGACGCTCGTCCTGGCCGGGCGTGACGCGGCCAGGCTCGAAGCCCTCGGGATCCCCGGCACCATCGTCACGGGCGACCTGACCGACGCTCCGGCCGTCGACGCCCTCGTCGCGCGCGCGGTCCTGGCCAACGGAGGGCTCGACGGCGTCGTCAACGCGGCGGGTGTCGTCGCGTTCGGGCCGGCCCGAACGCTCACGGACGCCACCCTCGAGGAACTCTTCACCGTCAACGCGCTCGCGCCCATCCGGCTTCTCCGCGCCGCGACGGACAGCCTCGCGGCATCCGCGGCCGCCGGAAGGGAACCCTTCTTCGTGACCCTCAGCGGCGTCGTGAGCGAGAGTCCGACCGCCGGCCTCGCTGCATACTCGGCGTCCAAGGCCGCCCTCGCCGCATTCGGCCAGGCCGCAGGGCGAGAACTTCGGCGCAGCGGCATCCGCGTGATGGACGCCCGCCCAGGCCACACCGAAACAGGTCTCGCCGACCACCCGATCTCAGGCGTCGCGCCCGCCTTCCCTGCCGGTCTGCACCCAGGGGACGTCGCGGCGCGGATCGTCGCCGCCATCGCCGCCGGGGAGCGCGACCTGCCCAGTTCCGCGTTCGCCCCACCCGCCTGAGCGCGGCAGACCGGCGTTCGCTAGATCGTCGACCAGCCGCCGTCGGACATCAGGACGGCGCCGTTGACGTTGGGTGAGTCCTCGCTCAGTAACCAGCAAATGGACGCGGCGAGGTCCTCCGGCTCCGCGGGGGCCGGAATGGTCGTCTGCATGATCGGTCCCAGGCGCTCAGCGGCCCACGCGGAGAGGAACGGAGCCTCGATGTTCGTCTTGACCGCGCCGGGAGCGACCGCGTTGCACCGCACCCCCTTCGGCCCGTAGAACAGCGCAGTGCTCTTGGTCAGTCCGATCACGGCATGCTTGGACGCGCTGTACGTCGTGCCGGACGCCCCGGCGCGGATGCCCGCCTCGCTTGCGATGTTCACGATTCGCCCGAAACCGGCCGAGACCATGCCGGGAAGCACGGCGCGCATCAGCCGCATCTGCGACGTCACGTTGACCCGGAAGACCCGGTCCCAGACCTCATCGGTGATCTCGGCGGTCGGCAGGAACGAGTCCATGATCCCGGCATTGTTGACCAGCCCGTCGACCGTGGGGCCTGCGGCCAGGACGAGCGCGTCGACGTCGGCCTGCAGGCTCACGTCGCCGGTCACGCCGACGAGCCGATCGCTTCCGCCATCCTCCTGCAGCACGGCGAGTCGCTCGGCGGAGATGTCGGCGGCGATGACCCGGGCGCCCTCACTGAGGAGCCGGAGCGCCGTCGCCCTTCCGATGCCGCTGCCCGCCCCGGTCACGATGATGGTCCGGCCGCTGAATCGTGCCGGCTGGAACGGTGCCTGGTCCGCCTGAGTGTTCATCTGCTGCGCCCTCCGTCCGGCCGGCGCCAATGCCGGCAGTGTGCGGTGACCATATCACCGCAGATCGGGCATTACACGTCGATGCGGTCCCTGCTGAGCTTGTCAGAGCTGTCGATGATGAACTCCTTGCGCGGGGCGACGTCGTTGCCCATCAGGAGTTCGAAGACCTTGCCGGCCTGCTCGGCATCGGCGACCCGCACGCGGCGGAGCATCCGGTGCGATCTCTCCATCGTCGTCGTCGCCAGCTGGTCCGCGTCCATCTCGCCGAGCCCCTTGTACCGCTGGATCGGATCCTGGTACCGCTTGCCGCTCTTCTTCAGGGCCGCGAGCACGCTGTGCAGTTCGGGCTCCGAGTAGGTGTAGATGGTCTCATTGGGCTTCGAGCCCGGGTTCATCACGACCACCCTGTGCAGGGGCGGCACTGCGGCGAACACCCGCCCTTCGGTGATCATCGGGCGCATGTACCGGAAGAACAGGGTCAGCAGCAGGGTGCGGATGTGAGCGCCGTCGACATCCGCATCGCTCATGATGATGACCTTGCCGTAGCGCGCCGCCGAGAGGTCGAAGCTGCGGCCGGAGCCGGCGCCGATCACCTGGATGATCGAGGCGCACTCGAGATTGGAGAGCATGTCGGCGACGGACGCCTTCTGTACGTTCAGGATCTTTCCCCGGATGGGCAGAAGCGCCTGATGCTCGCTGTCGCGCGCAAGCTTGGCGGTGCCGAGCGCCGAGTCGCCCTCGACGATGAACAGCTCACTGTTGAGCACGTCGTTGCTGCGGCAGTCGACGAGCTTCGCGGGCAGCGAGGAGCTCTCCAGGGCGTTCTTGCGCCGCTGCGTCTCCTTGTGGGCGCGCGCGGAAATACGCGACTTCATCTCGGCGACGATCTTGTCGAGCAGCACGGCCGCCTGGGTCTTGTCGTCGCGCCGGGTCGAGACGAACCGTTCGTTCATCGCCTGCGCGACGACGTTCGCGACGATCGCGCGCACAGCCGGCGTTCCGAGGACCTCCTTCGTCTGTCCTTCGAACTGCGGCTCGGGCAGGCGCACGGTGAGCACGGCGGTGAGCCCCGCCATCACATCGTCCTTTTCCAGCTTGTCTGAGCCCATCTTGAGCCTGCGCGCGTTGAGCTCGACCTGCGCCCGGAGGAATTTGATCAGCCCGGCGTCGAAACCGGCCTGGTGGGTGCCGCCCTTGGGGGTCGCGATGATGTTCACAAAGCTGCGGACGATCGTGTCGTAGCCGGTCCCCCAGCGAAGCGCGATATCGACGGCGCAGTCCCTGACAAGTTCGGTCGGGACCATGGCGCCCGTCGGCATCAGCACCGGAACGGTCTCGGTGAATGTGCCGTGGCCGGTGAGGCGCCAGGTGTCCGTGATGGCGGCATCCGTTGAGAGGTGCTCGACGAATTCGGAGATGCCGCCCTCGAACCGGAACACCTCGACAACGGGCTCATCGCCGCGGCGATCGTCAATGGACAGGGCGAGCCCGGGAACGAGGAACGCCGTCTGCCTGGCCCGTTCGAGCAGTTCCTCGGTCTGGAACGTCGCGCCCTTGGTGAAGATCTGGCGGTCGGCCCAATAGCGGATGCGGGTTCCCGTGACACCGCGACGGACCTTGCCGATCACACGGAGTTCGCTCTGGTGCTCGAAGGGGGTGAAGGGTGCGTCCGGGCTCTTCTCCCCGGTGTCGGCGAACAGTCCGGGTTCACCGCGGTGGAACGACATCGCCCAGGTCTTGCCGTCCCTGTCGACCTCCACGTCGAGGCGCTCCGAGAGGGCGTTGACGACGGACGCGCCGACTCCGTGCAGGCCGCCCGATGCCGCATAGGAACCGCCGCCGAACTTGCCGCCGGCGTGCAGCTTGGTGAACACGACCTCGACGCCGGTCAGTCCGGTCTTCGGTTCGATGTCCACGGGGATACCGCGTGCAGTGTCGCTGACCTCGACGCTCGCGTCCGGGTGCAGCACGATGTCGATCCCGGCACCGAAACCGCCGAGCGCCTCATCGACGGAGTTGTCGATGATCTCCCAGAGGCAGTGCATCAACCCCCGGGAGTCCGTCGAGCCGATGTACATCCCGGGGCGCTTGCGCACGGCCTCGAGGCCTTCGAGGACCGAGAGGTGGCGGGCGGAATAGTCAGAAGAACTCACCATCCCAAGAATACTGGCCGGGGACCGGGGACTATGCACGTCCGGATCGTCGTGTCGCCGGCTGCGGGATGTCGCCGATCCGGAACTGGGACGGCAGGACGCCATAGCGGGCGCGGAACCCGGCGCGAAGCTCAAAAGCGGAGGTGTAGCCGGCACGTGTCGCGATGTCCGCGATCGTGAGCCCCGCCGTGCGTGGTGCCAGCAGCAACTGTGCGGCCGACTCGGCGCGACAACGGCTGATCTCCGCTGCGACGGTGCTGCCGCCGCCTTCGAAAGCCCGCTGCAGGTGCCGCAGGGACACCCCCAGCTGCGCGGCCACGACGGACGGGCTGAGGTCCCGGTTCCGGTGCCTGGCAGCGATGTGGGCGACGGCGCGCATGCGCAGGCCCGCCCGGAGGTCGACGCTGTCCATCGCATACCCCTCGCCCTCCAGGAACATGCCGACCACGAGGTCCTCGATCGTCCTCTCCGTGACCGATGCTCCGATGGCCGTCGGTGTCCAGGCAGCTTCGACGACCGCGAGGGCCAGGACCCGCAAGGGCGCCGCGAGAGACGCCGACCGTTCGAGGCGCAGACGTTCGTCCTCGAGCTGGATCCCCCGCGCGGTCAGGCGGGCCTGGGGCAGCTGGATGCCGAGTCCCCTCGTGACCTCGGTGGCCTGGACGGACGACGCGACCCCCGCGGGCATCACGTAGGCGCTGATCGGGCTGAACCGCTGAGGCGGGTGCGTACCGAGTCCGATCGTCATGCTGCCGTTGAGAACGAAGCCGACGTGCAGGGCGCTCGCGGTGGAATCGGTGCCCCCGGAATACCGGAAGGCCGATTGGGTGGCGAGCGTCACGGTCGTGTTGCCGATCGCCTTCCTGGTCGCCGAAAAATGGAACACGCCCGCAGCCGGAACCTCGAGGCGCTGAGCGAGGGAGCCGAGAGCGTGGTCGGGAAGCGGGACGGGTATGCCGGACTGCACCGTGAGCTGCCGCACCGCGTCGCCTGGCACTGGCACCCACATCCGAACCCCTGACTGAGATCTGCTCGAGAACGGCAGGCTATCGCCCCCCAAACGGGAACACAATGCTTCACGGGTTGACTCCGGACTGCCGCGTCACTCCCTCGCACCCCCCGCAGCGGTTTTGCGCCAGCACAGACGCAGTCTCGCGCCAACTCCGCCACCCCCCGAAACCGTGGCCCTAGTCTGACAACCACTCGAACAGAAATCAGTTGGGAGCGTGACCAGTGTCCTCACAGACCGTCGCACCAGGGGGTACCGCCGGCACGGCCACAGCGTCGTGGTTGCCGTTGATCGTGGTCGTGCTCACGCAGATCCAGGCGTCGTTCGCGGTGAATGCGTTGACGGTGTCGATGCAGGGCATCACGACGGATCTCAATACTCCGGCGACGAGTGTGGGGACGGCGATCACGGCGGGCACGTTCGCGATGGCGGCGTTCATCCTGCTCGGGGCGAAGCTCGGTGCGAAGTTCGGGTCCCGACGGGTGTTTCAGATCGCGGTTGTGATCCACGGGCTCGCGATGGCGGCTGTGGCGTTGAGTGTGAGCCCGGCGATGCTGTTCATCGCGCAGGCCGCGTCGGGCGCGGTGATCGCGTTGATCGCCCCGGCGCTCGTGGTGTTCATCGCCGCCAACTACTCCGGTGAGCAGCAGGCCCGCTCGATCGGGTTCCTCGCGGCGGCGATTCCCGCGGCCGGGGTGCTCGCGCTCCTGATCGCGGGGACGTTCGCGTCCACGATCGGCTGGCGGTATTCCTTCGCCCTGATCGTGGTTCTCGCGGTGGTGAACCTGCTGCTGAGTTTCCGGTTGAAGGTCGTACCGCCCCAGCCCGCCGTCGTGATCGACTGGGTCGGCGCGTTCCTCGCGGCCGGGTCGATCATCCTGCTCAGTTTCGGGTTCAGCGGCCTGAACTCCTGGGGCGTGCTCCTTGCGACGCCCGCAGCACCGTTCGCGATCCTCGGGGTGTCGCCGGCGCCGATCCTGATCCTGCTCGGTTCGATCGGCGGGCAGGGGTTTTTCGTGTGGTTGCGCAGGAGGAAGGCCGCGCATCTTCCGCAGATCTTCGACCTCGACGTGTTGAAGTCGGGACCCGAGAAGGCGACGACGTTCGCGATGGCCGCGATGCTGTTCGTAGGGACGGCGGCGAACTTCCTGATTCCGCTCTACATCCAGATCGTGCAGGGACGGTCGAGCTTCCAGACCTCGATCTCGATCATCCCGTATACCCTCTCGATCTTCATCGCCAGCTCGGTCGTGGCCACCCTGTACAAGCGGTACCCGCCGCACCGGATCGCGCGGGTGGGTTTCATCGTCGTCGCGGCGGGGCTCACCCTGCTCGCCTTCACGATCCGCAACGACTGGGAACAGTTCTTCGTGATCGTGGGCCTGATCATCCTCGGCCTCGGCCAGGGCGCGATCGTCGCCCTCGTGTTCAACACCCTGCTCTCCGCCGCCCCGAAACGCCTCGCCGGGGACGTGGGCGCCTGGCGCGGCCTCGTGCACAACATCTCCGGCAGTGTCGGCATTGCCGTTGCGAGCGTCTTCGCCGTCGGCATCCTCGGGTCGATCATCGCGTCGAGCGTCGCGAGCACCCCGACGCTGCCTCCGGAACTGACGGCGCAGGTGCCCCTCGACAGCGTGAACTTCGTCACCAACGATCACCTCGAGGCCGTCCTGGGCCAGACATCCGCGACCCCGGACCAGATTGCAGAGGGCATCGCCATCAACGAAGACGCCCGGCTGCGGGCCCTGCAGATCTCCCTCCTCGGCCTCGCCGGCATCGCGCTCCTGGCGATCATCCCCGCCGGGCGGATGCCGGGCTACCTCCCCGGGGACATCCCCGCCATCCTCTCGAGCGGCACAGAAACCGATGACGCCGACCTGGACCACTCGGAGCGCTGAGATGACGAGGCCACGCGGCGAGGTCACCTACCGGCATGGCGGGGTTCACCCGTGAGCGATATCTCGATCACCCTGATCGTGCTTCTCGCCGCGATCGTGCTCTTCGTCTGGAACGCGGTTCCGGTGGAAATCGTCGCCATCGGCGTTGCCCTGGCGCTGTTCGTGACGGGCGTGCTCTCCTTCGAGCAGACCTTCGCGGGGTTCGGCGACCCGGTCATCGTGTTCATCGCAGCCTTGTTCGTTGTGAGCGAAGCACTCGACGCGACCGGGGTGACCACCTGGGCGGGCCAGCAGCTCACGAAACGCGCCGGAACGGGCCGTCGCAGAATCGTGACATTCGTGATGCTCCTCGTCGCTGTCGTGACCGCCCTGATCAGCGTCAACGGCGCCGTCGCATCCCTGCTCCCGATGGTCGTCGTGCTCGCAATCCGGATTCGGCAGCCTCCATCGCAGATGCTGATGCCCCTCGCCTTCGGCGCACACGCCGGGTCCCTGCTCGTCCTGACCGGAACCCCGGTCAACGTGCTCGTCTCCGAACTCGCGGTGAGCACGGGACACGCCCCGTTCGGCTTCTTCGAATTCGGCCTCGTCGGCGTCCCGCTCCTCGTCGGGACCATACTGATCACCGTCTTCCTCGGCCCGAGGCTTCTGCCCAACCGAACGGCCCAGGTCGCGCCCAAGGACCTCAGCGACCACGCGCGAACCCTCGCCGCGCAGTACTCGCTCTCGGACGTCGGAGGCCTGCTCAGCCGGGAGAGCGGTGTCACGGAGGTCGTCATCGCACCCCGTTCGTCGTTCGTCGGCGACAGCGTCTTCAGGGGTATGGTGACGGACAGCGGGGAACTCGTCGTGATCGCGATCCAGCGGAGCGGGGAGGACCTGACCGACGCCGTCCTCGCCGAAGGGGACGTTCTGCTGCTCCGCGGCACCTGGGACGCGCTCGACCAGAACACCGCGGACCCCAACGTCGTCGTGGTCGACGCACCGCAGCTGATCCGCCGCCAGGCCGTGCCGATGGGGCCGCGCGCAAAAACGGCCCTCGTCATCCTGGCGGGCATGGTCATCCTGCTCGCGACCGGAATCGTGCCTGCGGCCGTCGCGGCCCTGACCGCTGCGGCAGCCATGGTCCTGTTGCGGGTGCTCACCGTGGCCCAGGCGCACCGCTCGATCTCATGGACGACGCTGATCCTCGTCGGCGGGATGATTCCGCTGTCGACCGCGATCCAGGTATCCGGTGCGGCCGACGCCATCGCGAACGGCCTCGTCGCCGCCGTCGGCACCTCGAGCCCGTACCTGCTCCTCCTCGGCATCGCCGTCGTCACGAGCGTGCTCGGGCAACTGATCAGCAACATGGCTACCGCCCTGATCCTCGGTCCGATCGCCATCGCCATCGCGACCGAAACCGGGATCTCGCCGCTCCCCCTGCTGATGGGCGTCACTGTCGCCGCCGCGGCGTCGTTCCTCACGCCGGTCGCGACCCCGGCCAACACCATGGTGATGGGACCGGGCGCGTACCGGTTCGGAGACTACTGGAAGCTCGGGCTGCCCCTTCTGCTGCTCTTCATCGCCGTGGCCACCTTCCTGGTCCCCGTTTTCTGGCCGTTCCACCCGTGACCTGACCCGCTCCACCACCACCACCACCCAGTTGAATCACTCGAGAGGAACACCATGGCATTCGGACGACGTTCACGCGGACTCGCGGCAAGTGCGGCACGCACTGCCGTCATCGTCGGGACAGCAAGCGCAACGAGCAATGCCGTTCACGGCTCCGCAGCCCGCAAACAGGCGGCCGCTACCGCAGCAGCCCCGGCCGTCGCGGCACCCGTTGCTGCGGCGGCACCCGTCGCGGTCCCGGTCGCGACGCCCCAGGAGGACATCATCAGCAAGATCGAGCGCCTCGCGGCACTGCACGCATCCGGTGCCCTCACCGATGCGGAATTCGCCCTCCTCAAGGCCCAGGCGATCGCTTAGACCGCGCATGACATTCGGCACGTACAAGCTCATCCCGGAATCGTTCAGCCCGACGCCGTCGCAGGCTCCGGGATCCACCGTCGGAATCCTGGTCGTCTCCGAGATCCCGGTCGGTCTTGACGCCGTCGGCTTCCTCGTCGGCCCGGACGGGGTGCTTCCCGCAGCGCTCGGCGTTGAGAGGGCGACCCTCGACTCGGCCGGCTTCACGGGCAGCACCGGGCAGACCCTGCTTCTGCCCCAACCGGCCGGCCCGGTCTTCTTCGTCGTGGGCGCCGGACCAGCCGAGGGCCGTGACGTCGATCTCCTGCGCGAGGTCGCGGCCACCTTCGCGCGAGCGGCTTCTCGTTATGCCCGCATCGCACTCACGATCGGCGACACCTTTCCTCTCGCCGGTTCGACGATCGGCCAGGTCGTCGTAGAAGGGGTCCTGCTCGCCCGGTACCGGTACGTCGAGCTACAGCAGTCCTCCGACCATCGCCCGCTCGTCACTCTCGACATCATCCTCGACGTCGCGAATGCCGGCTCCGGGGTCGCGGATCAGGTCAGAGCCGGGGTTCGCATCGGCGAGATCACCGCCAGGGCCACCAATCTCGCCCGCGACCTCGCCAACACTCCACCGAGTCACCTCACCGCCACGGATCTCGGCACCGTCGCGATCGCCCTCGGCGTCGAACATGGGCTGACCGTCGAGGTTTTCGACAAGCAGCAGATCATCGAACTGGGCTGTGGCGGTCTCCTCGGTGTGAATGCCGGCAGCGTCGAAGAGCCGCGGATCATCAAGGTGACGTACTCCCCTCCTCCGACGGAGACCGCGGCAGCTCCCGCTCACCTCGCCCTGGTCGGCAAGGGAATCATGTACGACTCCGGTGGGATCTCGCTGAAGCCCTCAGACCCGATGCACTTGTTGATGAAGATGGACATGGCAGGCGCCGCCGCCGTCCTGGCGATGATGACGGCCCTCCGCGCACTGGACTGTGCGTCGTCGGTGACCGCTTTCCTGATGTGCACGGACAATATGCCCGGTGGCTCAGCAATGAAGCTCGGCGACGTCCTCACCATCCGCGGCGGAACCACCGTCGAGATCAAGAACACGGATGCCGAGGGTCGGCTGGTCATGTCCGACGCCCTGGTCCTGGCCGGCGAGGAGAACCCTGACGGCATCGTCGACGTCGCCACCCTCACCGGGGCGGCGCTGATGGCCCTCGGCACGCACACAGCCGCCGTCTTCGGAAACAACCAGGTCCTCGTCGACCGCGCCATCGCCGCGTCGCGCGCGACCGCGGAGTCGATCTGGCAGCTGCCGCTCGAGCACCGCTACCGGCCCCAGTTGAAGTCCGACGTCGCCGACCTGTCGAACATGGGAGGCAAGTACGCCGGGGCGACGGCTGCGGCCCTGTTCCTCGCCGAGTTTGTCAAGGACGTGCCCTGGGCGCACCTCGACATCGCCGGGACCATGCAGTCGGAAACAGATGAGCTGTGGAACCCCAAGGGGGCGACGGGGTTCGGCACCCGGCTGCTCATCGACCTCGCTCTGAACTTCGCGGTCGACGGCAACGCTGCAACGAACGGCAACGCCGCAGCGAACGGCAAGCAGGGCCGGTGAACGACACCAGGCTCCTCTCGGGAGGCCCGTTCAAGACCGGGTTCATCGCCACGCTCGGCGTACTCCTCGCCCTCCTTCTCGGTTCGGCGGTGATCTCGCTCAGCACCGCGATCACGTTGATCTTCCTCGCACTCTTCATCTGCCTCGGCCTCTACCCCGTCGTTCAGCGCCTCGAGGGCCGGGGGTTCTCCCGCACCGGGGCCGTGCTCACCGTCCTCGGGGCGTTCGTCCTCGTAATCGGGTTGCTGGCGTGGCTGATCGTGCCGATCCTGGTCACCCAGGCCGGCCAGCTCGCCGCCTACCTGCCGAAGGGACTCGATCAGGTCGAGCACCAGGACTGGTTCGTTTCGGTCAACGCCGCATTCGGCGGGGCGCTCACCCCGGCTCTCGACTGGCTCATCGCGGCGACCGGGGACCCCACCGTCTGGCTTTTCGTCGGAGGAGGCGCCCTCAGGGTCGGGGCAGGCATTCTGAACGGGACGGCGGGCACCATCTTCGTCGTCGTGCTGACGCTCTATTTCGTGTCGAGCCTCGAGACGATCAAGGAAGGCGTGTACTCCCTGATCCCGAAGAGCAAACGTGCCGGTTTCATCGAGCTCTCCGAAACGATCGCCGCCTCTGTCGGCAAGTACCTCGGCGGAATGGTGATCCTCGCAGCAATGAACGCCGTCTTCACCTTCATTCTTCTCACGGCCTGCGGAGTGCCGTTCGCACCCGTCCTGGCCGCCCTCGCCTTCCCGATCACCCTGATCCCGCTTGTCGGTCCCGTGATCAACACCGTCATCGTGACGGCCGTCGCGCTCTTCAGCTCCCCGTCTACGGCGGTCGTCGTGCTGGTCGTGATGCTGGTCTACGTGCAGATCGAGTCCTACGTCATGACGCCGCGGATCGTCGGCAAGGCGATCAGCATTCCCGGGTCGCTGGTGTTCATCGGCGCGCTCGTCGGTGGCACACTGCTCGGACTACTCGGAGCTCTCATCGCCTGCCCCACGAGCGCCTCCGTCCTCCTGATCATGAAGAAGGTCGTCGTGCCGGCCCAGAACACCCGCTGAGGCGCCCGCTATGCAGGATTTCGAAACCATCACCCTCGTCCTGATCCTCGTGCACGTCATCGTCGGCTTCACGGCGACCGTGCTGGTGTCGGCAAATCGAACCCCCTCGAGCGCGATCGCCTGGGTGCTCACGATCGTCTTCATCCCCTATCTCGGAGCCATCGCCTTCCTGCTCGTGGGGTTCGGGCGGCTCCCCGCACGCCGTCGGGAGAAGCAACGCGAGGTCAACGAGCTCATCCTCTCCCGGACGGAAGGCTTCCATCAGGTCAGCCACCGCGACCAGTGGCCGCAGTGGCTCCCGTCCGCGGTCTCGCTGAACCTCAACCTGGGGGCGCTCCCCATGGTCGGCGGCAACCGGGCCGAACTGCTCCCGGACTACGAAGGCTCTCTCGCGGCCATGACGGCGGCCGTCGACACGGCGACGGAGTACGTGCACGTCCAGTTCTACATCCTGGTGCTCGACAGCGTGACGGAGCCGTTCTTCGACGCACTGCGCCGCGCGACCGCGCGAGGCGTCGCCGTCCGGGTGCTCTCCGACCATCTGTCCGGGTTCCTCCTGCCCCGGCGCGCGGAGACGCTCGCCGCCCTGTCGGACATGGGCGCCGAATGGCACGCCATGCTCCCGCTCCGGCCGTTCCGGGGGCAGTGGCAGCGACCAGACCTGCGCAACCACCGCAAACTCGTCGTCGTCGACGGTCGGATCGGTTTCACCGGTTCGCAGAACCTGATCGACCCGACCTACCTGAAGAAGAAGAACCTCGCGCGAGGCCTGCGCTGGCACGAGCTGATGGTTCGACTCGACGGTCCCGTCGTCCGTGAACTCGACGCCGTCTTCGTCACCGACTGGTACAGCGAGACAGATGTCCTTCTTCCCCTCGACACGACCCCGGTGCTCGTCGACTCCCGCACGGAGTACCTGGATGCGCAGGTCGTCCCGAGCGGGCCGAGTTTCGAGAACGACAACAACCTCAAGCTGTATGCCCTCCTGATCCACAAGGCCGAACGCCGCGTGAGCATCACGAGCCCGTATTTCGTGCCGGAGGAGTCCACCCTCCTTGCGATCATCACCGCGGCCTCCCGTGGCCTCGACGTCGAGCTCTTCGTCTCCGCCATCGGCGACCAGGCCCTCGTCTACCACGCCCAGCGGTCATACTACGAGGCGCTGCTTCGCGCAGGCGTCTCGATCTACCTCTACCGAGCCCCGACGGTGCTGCACGCCAAGCATTTCACGATCGACGATGACATCGCCGTGATCGGATCCAGCAACATGGACATCCGCTCATTCAGTCTCAACATGGAGATCTCGGTGCTCGTGCACGGACGGGACTTCACCGACAGCATGCGACTGGTCGAGGACGACTACCGGGCGAACAGCGTCAGGCTCGACCTTGCCGACTGGCTCGCCCGGCCTGTCGCCCAGAAGGTCGGTGACAGCCTCGCGAGACTCACCTCGTCACTGCAGTGAGCAATCCGCTACGCGGTAAGCGAAATGTAACCGAATCGACTCCCGATCGGGGCGCGGCCGTGTTTGGATAGGACCTAGTTCAATTGGTATCGCTTGGTATCAGTCTGGAGGAGGAAAAGAATGTCCCAGATCGCAGCACATGGTGCCATCGACAACCAGAGCGCCACTCACCAACTCACGGCCGCCGACAGGTGTGACGCGTGTGGCGCGCAGGCGTACATTCGCGTCAGCGTCAACAACAGCGAACTGATGTTCTGCGCCCACCACGGCCGGAAGCACCAGGAAAAGCTCTCCGCCATCGCAGACAGCTGGCACGACGAGTCCAGCAGGCTCCTCGAAGACCAGCGCTCGTAGCGAGACCGCAGTACGACCCGAAACGGCGTCGGCGCGACAGTGGTCGCGGCGGCGCCGTTTTTGTGTGCCCGCGTGCCCGCTAGGAGTCGGCGGCGAGGCTCAGGGCGGAGACCACGACGTCGGTCGCGGCCTCCGCGATCGCATCGACGTCCGCCGCGCGCTCCGCGCGCACGTACACGCCCCCCGCCCGCGTCACGGCTGCGGAGAGGATGTGGTCGGCAAGACCAGGATTGCGGGCCAGGACCGGGCCGTGCAGGTGGGTGCCGAGGAAGCTCCCCATCCGGAGGCCCTCCGTCTTCGCCCCGTTGCCCATCCCGCTGAGCACCCGGCCGAGAACGGATGCCTCAGCGCCGACGTAACTGCGGGCGTGGTTCTCGAAGCCCACGAGCCGGCCGAACGGGGATTCGACGACAAGGTCGTCCGTCGCGCGCACCGCAAGCGGGACCGCGCGCCCGGCCACAAGGCCGAGACCTTCGACGACGGTACCGTCTGGGAGCTCGATTCCCCAGCTCAGTAGTTCCCAGCCGGTTCCGACCGCGAGCACGGGGACGCCAGCCGTGGTCCAGGCGCGCAACGCATTGACCAGCGGTGCGAGCAGATCCCGGGCCTCGAGGAGGTCGGAGTCATTGCCGGAACCGATCACGATCGCGTCGACCTTGCTCGGGAGGTCGTCGAGGGACCTGACCGGCACGATGGTCGCCTCAAAACCGGCCCAGCGGGCGCGTTGTGCGAGCACCCGGGCGTTGGCGGCGTCCCCGTTGGTGTCGAGAAGTTCGGGAAGAACGGACAGGATCGTGAGTGCGCGCATGGATCAACCCTCCCGGTTCGAGGCGAGGCCGAGGTGTGCGCGGGTGCGCCGCATCGAGTCCGCCGAAAAGATGATGGTCTTGATGCCGTGCACCGGATCGGGCAAGGCGAGGAAGTCGTCGAGCGCGCGGCCGAGGTCAGGTTCGATCCGGTCCACGATCACCCCGTCGTAAGCGAGTTGCAGCGCGATATCGTGGGCTTTCGAACCCGACGCGATCAACACCCGACCCAGCGCGGACGTATCCACCGGCCAGAAGTACGAGGGATCGCGAACATCGGACCCGATGGCGACGAGGACCTGGTCGAGGCCGGGCTCAAGGCTGTCGACGTTGAGCTGGAAGCTCGCCGGGTTCTGCACGAGCACGAACTCGACCCGGTGGCCCCGGACGGTGACGATCTCCCCCCTGCCGAAGACGGGAGGGATCGTGGAAACGGCGGAACAGGCCGTTGCCGCGTCGAAGCGGTCCCCGAGCGCGGCCCGGGCGGCCGCGATGGCCGTGAGTGCGTCCACGGCGTAGTGGACGCCGCGGGCGGGCAGTTCGAGATCGAAGCTCGCGCCCTCGAGAAGCACCGAAGCCGAGCGCCCGGAAACGCTCGTGAGCAGGACCCCGCCTGCGGCCGGCATCCGCTCTGACGCGGTCAGGCTGTAGCCCAGGCCGCGCGGGTTCTCCGCGAGGACCTCGGCAGTCACCCCGTAGCGGGCGATGACGGCCGGCCCGTCGAGTCGTTCGGAAAGTCCCGTGAGGGATGCGTCGTCTGCGTTGATGACGACGGTCCCGCTCGCACGGTTCGCGATCCTGGCGAGCATGGCCACGACCATGTCGGAGTCGTGGAAACGGTCGATCTGGTCGACCATGACGTTCGTGAGCGCGACGACCCGGGGGTTGAGCGTCGCCGAGATGAGTGCACCATGGCCCTCATCCATCTCGAGCACGGCCATGTCGCCGTGGATCCGGCCGGACAGGCTGACCTCCTCGAGCAGGGCCGAGGTGAGTCCCTGGCTGATGTTCGCGGTCGACTGATTGGTGAACACTGCGACGCCGTGCGCGCGCAGAGCCGCGACGAGCATCTTGGTGGTCGTGGACTTGCCGCTCGATCCGGACACGATGACGAGACCGTCTGGGAAACTGTTCAGAACGCTCGCGAGGAACCCCGGAGCGATCTTGTTGACGACGAGGCCGGGAACGGCGGATCCCCCGCCCGGCTTTCGCCAGCGCGCGAGGACCCGCACAGTTCGGCCGACCAGGATCGCCGGTGCATAGCGCACGGGATTCTATTCGAGGTAGTCGCGTAGTGACTGCGACCGGGACGGATGACGCAACTTGGCCATCGTCTTGGATTCGATCTGACGGATGCGCTCGCGGGTGACCCCGAAGGTGTCACCGATCTGGTCGAGCGTCTTGGGCATGCCGTCGCCGAGGCCGAAGCGCATCCGGATCACGCCCGCCTCGCGCTCGGAGAGCGAGTCGAGCAGGCTCTCGAGCTGCTTCTGCAGCATTGTGAAGCCGACGGCGTCCGCGGGGACGACGGCCTCGGTGTCCTCGATGAGGTCACCGAATTCGCTGTCGCCGTCTTCGCCGAGCGGGGTGTGCAGGGAGATCGGTTCGCGGCCGTACTTCTGCACCTCGACGACCTTCTCAGGGGTCATGTCGAGCTCGCGGCTGAGTTCCTCCGGCGTGGGTTCGCGACCGAGGTCCTGGAGCATCTGGCGCTGCACGCGAGCGAGCTTGTTGATGACCTCGACCATGTGCACGGGAATGCGGATGGTGCGGGCCTGGTCGGCCATCGCCCGCGTGATCGCCTGGCGGATCCACCAGGTGGCGTACGTGGAGAACTTGAAGCCCTTGGTGTAGTCGAACTTCTCCACGGCGCGGATCAGCCCCAGGTTGCCTTCCTGGATCAGGTCGAGGAACTGCATTCCGCGGCCCGTGTAGCGCTTGGCGAGGGAGACGACGAGGCGCAGGTTCGCGCCGAGCAGGTGGCTCTTGGCGCGCGCGCCGTCCTTGGCGACCCAGAGCAGTTCACGCCCGAGGGCACTCTTCTTCTCCGCGTCGGTCATCTGGGACATCTTGTCCTCGGCGAACAGCCCGGCCTCGATGCGCATCGCGAGCTCGACCTCTTCGGCCGCGTTCAGCAGGGCGACCTTGCCGATCTGCTTCAGGTAGTCCTTGACCGGGTCGGCGGTCGCACCGGTGATGGCGCTCGAGTAGACGGGGACCTCGTCCTCGTCGTCGACGAGGGACAGGACGAGTGCACCGCTCGGAAGGGGCTCCGTCGGCGTCTTCTTGCCGTGGTCATCGTCGTTGTGGTCATCCTCGACCTCATCGTGACCGTTCAGGTCGTCGTGGTCGTCTGCGCCGGCCTTGGACTTCGCGCCGGCCCGCTTGCGCGGCGAACGGTGCTCGTCCTCGTCATCGTCATCGTCGTCATGGCCTGAGCCGGCGGCGGCGACGGCTGCGGCATCGGACGCGGCGGCAGCTGCTGCGGCCTTCGCGACGGCGGCCTTGGTGGGCGCGCGCTTGATGGCGGGGGCCTTGGCCGGTGCCTTGCGGGCTGGGGCCTTGGCGGGAACCTTCGTCGCGGCATCCGCCTCGGCAACGGTGGTCTCTTCGGTTGGCTCGGTCTTTGTGCGGGTTGCCATTCGAACACCTCTCATGCCGTCGGGTGTGCACCGGCGGCGCTGCCCGCCGGTGCGGTGAACCGGGGGAAACGGTTCGTGCGCCAAGCCGGGCAGATATGGATTTTGGGCAGTACTAGGACCCATGTCAAGTCCCGGGCCGCGCACCATCAACTGGTAACGGTGCACCCAGGACCAGAACGGGCCCTATTGACAATTATTGCATGCTTTGTGTATATACCGAGCCAGTGCGCGGCCTCTCGGACACGCTTACCGCGAACGCGGGCGCCGCAGGGCCCGGGCCGCGGCGATCCAGAGCGGCGCCACTTCGACGCCCTCGTCGCGGGACAACAGGAACCGGGTGCGGCGCCGGGCACGGAGCAGGAACACGACGCCGATCCCGACGACCAGGAACTGAATGAGGAAGGCCACCCGGAAGGATTCCAGGGAGTACAGGTTGCTCGGTGCTCCCCCGGCGACCCGCCAGCCGTTCTGCAGGTCGAGCAGGACTCCGATCAGGTACACCATCACGAAACTCGCCGTGAAGCCGCCGACATTCACGACGCCGTTGGCCGAGCCGTGGCTGCGTTTCGGATTGAAGCTGCGTGCGAAGTCGAACCCGATCAGGGAGCCGGGCCCGCCGATGCCGAGGGTGACGAGGAGCACGACGATGAGCCAGAACGGCGGGGTTCCCGGCCAGGCGAGGACGACGGTCCAGGCCGCCGCCATCAGGATGACGACGGCGAGCACGATATTGCTGCGGCGCTGCGGGAACCGGGCGGTGAGGATGCCCAGAACCGGACCGAACACCATCCCGGCCGCGACGAGCACCATGAGCATCGACGCGGCAAGCCCGGGGTCGTAGCCCAGGCCGTACACCATGAAGGGGAAGCCCCAGAGCATGCTGAAGACGGTTCCCGGCGACTGCGTCACGTAGTGCGACCAGAAGCCGAGCTGCGTTCCCGGCCTGCGGAAGCTCTTCTTGAGCAGAACGAGCGCCTCTCGCAGGCTCGTCGGCCGAGCCTCGTCCGTCGATCCCGTCGGCCGGTCCTCGATCACGGCGATCACGACGACGAGGGCGACCACGGCGACGGAGGCCGCGGACAGGAACGCGGGCGTCCAGCCGAAGCTGTGCAGCACCCAGGCAAGCGGAACCGCGGAGAGGACCTGGCCGAGCTGGCCGATGTTGCCGAGCCACTGTGAGAGCTGGGGCACAAGCGGGCCGTCGAACCAGTATCCGATCAGGCGGATCATGGAGATGAAGATGGCGGCGTCTCCCGCACCCACGAGCATCCGGCCGGCGACGGCGGCGGTGATATCGGTCGAGAACGCGAGGGTGACCTGGCCGCCGATCATGAGCGTTGTCCCGACGATCACGAGGATCCTCGGTCCGAACCGGTCGATGAGCACCCCGACGGGAACCTGGGCCGCGGCGTAGACCACGAGCTGCACGACGGCGAGGCTGGAGAGCAGCGCGGCGGTGCCGCCGAAGCGCTCAGACGCCGCGACACCGGCGACGCCGAGCGACGTGCGCTGCAGGACTGCCGATAGGTACGCGAAAGACCCGATGGAGAAGATGAGCCAGGAGCGACGGGAGTTCATTGCTCCCAATCTATCCGGTCCGGGTGGGTGGCCCGCTCAGGCGACGGTGCCGTCGTCGCGGCTGCGGCGGGCCGCGAGGAAATTCTCGAGTTCTGCGGCGATCTCGTCGGCGCTGGGAAGTTCGCCGTCCTCATCAGTCAGGGGTGACCGAACGCTGCTGCCTTCCATGTACGTGTCGTAGCGTTCCTCGAGGGTTCCGACGAGCTTCGCGAGTTCCGGGTTCTCCCGCACCTGTTCGTCGATCCGATTGATGAACTCGCGATTCTGCTCGCGCAGCTGGTCGGTCGGGAAGATCAGGCCGGTTGCCGCACTCGTGCTCTCGAGGGCGGACAGTGCCGCAGCCGGGAATTCCGTGTCCGCGAGGTAGTGCGGCACGAGCAGGACGAACCCGGCGACCGCGGCGCCGCTCTCGTGCAGGCGCAACTCCACGAGGTGGAGGACGTTGGACGGAACCTGGGTGTGCGGACGCCAGACCGACATGCTCTCGATCAGGTCAGAGCGGGTGCCGCTCACGGTCACACCGATCGGGCGGGTGTGCGGAACGGGCATCGGAATCGCGTGCACCCACGTCGTCGCCGCGACGCGGAATCGCCTGCCGATCTCGAGAACCGCGGCGGTGAACTGCTCCCAGCGGAAGTCAGGTTCGAAGCCGGACAGCAGCAGGAACGGCTGGCCGATCTCGTCGTGCGCGAGGTAGAGCCGCAGCATCGGCGGCTGGTAGTCGGTGAGGTGGTCGCGATCGAAGTAGATGATCGGGCGCCTGGCCCGGTAATCGAGAAGGACGTCCGCATCGAAGGACGCGATCATCGTGTGGGTCAGGTTTCCGAGGAGGTACTCGGTGAATTGCGCCACCGCTCCCCCGGCGTCCGCGAACCCGGTCAGGCCCGCGACGAGGTTCAGGCCCTCTGGCACGGATGCCGCCTCGGCCGTCAGCTCGTAGATGTCACCAGGATCGCGCATGCCGTTAACTCTAGGCTGCGTATCGCGGCCGGGTGGGAATCCGCGGCACCCGGAGTAGTGCCGTGAGCGAACAGCCCGCACGCAGTGCGGCAGCCGCGCAGTCCGCACAGGCCGCACAGGCCGCACAGGCCGCACAGGGGCGGCCAGTACCATCGAAGGATGACCGCTCCCGTTCTCTCCGTGTCCGCACAACCCGCCATCGAATCAACCGCCGACGTCCTCATCGTGGGCGCGCTCCAATCCGCAGACTCCGCCGCGCTCTTCGCCGACCCGGCGTTCTCGGCCCTGTCGACCGTTCTCGCCGACCTCGGCGTCACGGGCGCGCGCGACCAGGTGGTCCGCATCCCGGCATCCGTCGGCGGCGCGCGCACGATCGCGATCGTCGGGCTCGGCAAGGATGCCGACGTCGACGCGTTGCGCGCGGCCGCCGGTTCCGCCGTCCGCCAGCTCACCGGCGTCGAGAGCGTCGCCTTCGCATTCCCGCTGACGACCGGCGCGGAACTCACCGCCGTCGTCGAGGGCGCCGCGCTCGGCGCCTATTCGTACACGGAGTACCGCCAGGCATCCCTCGCGGGGACTCGGCTTCCCGCCGGCCGCGTCACCGTGCACAGCGCGCTCGACGGAACGGACGCCGTCGCCCACGCCATCATCGTCTCGGAGGCCGTCGCCCTCGTCAAGGACCTCGTGAACATGCCCGCATCCGATCTGTACCCCGAGGCGCTCGCCAACCGGGCGGTCGCCGCCGCCGCGGACCTGCCCGTCACGGTGAGGGTCTGGGACGAGGCCGAACTCGCCGCCGACGGTTTCGGCGGCATTGCCGGTGTCGGGCAGGGTTCCACCCGGCCGCCGCGCCTGGTCAAGGTCAGCTATGCCCCTGAGACGGCAACCCGTCATATCGCGCTCGTCGGCAAGGGCATCACCTTCGACACCGGCGGACTCTCCCTCAAGCCGGCCGGCTCCATGGTCGGCATGAAGTACGACATGACCGGCGCGGCAACGGTTCTCGCGGTCGTGCTCGCCGCGGCCAGACTGTCCCTCGACGTGCGCATCACCGCCTGGCTCTGCATCGCGGAGAACATGCCCTCCGGCAACGCGATCCGCCCGAATGACGTTCTTCGCATCCGCGGCGGTCGCACGGTCGAAGTGCTGAACACGGATGCCGAGGGACGGCTCGTCCTCGCCGACGGGCTTGTCGCAGCAGGAGAGGAAGAACCCGACGCGATCATCGATGTCGCCACCCTCACGGGCGCGGCCATCACCGCCCTCGGAAACCGTTACTACGGCGTCATGGGCGAGGACGCGCTCGTCGCCCGGGTGCTGGCAGCAGGCACCGGTGTCGGCGAACAGCTCTGGGCGATGCCACTCCCCGACGAGCTCCGTGCCACGCTGAACTCCGACGTCGCGGACATCGCGAACGCCAAGATGGGCTCGAGCGCCGGCGGAATGCTCCTCGCCGCCGTCTTCCTGCGCGAATTCATCGGCACCCGCGGGACAGGGGACGACGCCGTGACGATCCCCTGGGCGCACCTGGACATCGCCGGACCTGCGCACAACACCGGAGGCGGCTGGGGCTTCACGAACGCGGGTCCCACCGGTATTTCGGTGCGCGCTTTGCTGCGTCTGGCCGAGGACTTTTCGCGCCCGTAGTACAGTCGAGGTGGCATGGGGAAGAAAGCGCCCGGCTCACGGGTGTCATCGATTCCCGTCCCGCAGACTTTTTGTGCATTTCCGCTTGTGATTACGCGCTTGTGACCAGCGCCCGTATGTGAATAAAAGGGAGTCCCTGAGTGTCGGAACAGAATTTTGACCTTGTCGTTCTCGGTGGAGGAAGCGGTGGCTACGCAGCAGCACTGCGGGCCGTCCAGCTCGGCATGACCGTTGGCTTGATCGAGAAGGGCAAACTCGGCGGCACCTGCCTGCACGTCGGGTGCATCCCGACGAAGGCCCTGCTGCACTCGGCCGAGGTGGCCGACGTGAGCCGCGAGGCCGCGAAGTACGGTGTGAAGACCCAGTTCGAGGGCATCGACATGGCGGCCGTCACGGCCTTCCGTGAGGGAATCGTCGCGTCCAAGTACAAGGGCCTCCAGGGCCTGATCAAGGCACGCGGTATCACCGTCATCGAGGGCGAAGGCCGCCTGGTGGCGCCGAACACCGTCCAGGTCGGTGACGACCGCATCGTCGGCAAGAACGTCGTTCTCGCCACGGGCTCGTACTCGCGATCCCTCCCGGGCCTCGAGATCGGCGGCCGCGTCATCACGAGCGAGCAGGCCCTCGATCTGAACTTCGTCCCGAACAAGGTCGCCATCCTCGGCGGCGGCGTCATCGGAGTCGAATTCGCGAGCGTCTGGAAGTCCTTCGGCGCCGACGTCACCATCATCGAGGCGCTGCCGCACCTCGTCCCGAACGAAGAGGAATCGGTCTCCAAGCAGCTCGAGCGCGCATTCCGCAAGCGCGGGATCGAGTATTCGCTCGGCATCCGCTTCCAGAGCGTGACCCAGCACGAGAACGGCGTGGTCATCACCCTCGAGAACGGTTCGACCGTCGAGGCCGAGATCCTGCTCGTCGCCGTCGGACGCGGCCCCGTCACGGCCGGTCTCGGCTTCGACGAGGTCGGCGTGGCAATGGATCGCGGTTTCGTCCTCACGGACGAACGCCTCGCGACGAACATCCCCGGCGTCTACGCCGTCGGCGACATCGTTCCCGGCCTCCAGCTCGCGCACCGCGGCTTCCAGCAGGGCATCTTCGTCGCCGAGGAAATCGCCGGCCTCAACCCGATCATCGTCGAAGACCTGAACATCCCGAAGGTCACATACTCCGACCCTGAGATCGCGTCCGTCGGGTACTCCGAGGCGAAGGCATCCGAGAAGTTCGGCGCCGACCAGGTCTCGTCCTACGAGTACAACCTCGGCGGCAACGGCAAGAGCTCCATCCTCGGCACGAGCGGTTCGATCAAGGTCGTCCGGGTCAACGACGGACCCATCGTCGGCATCCACATGATCGGCGCGCGCGTCGGCGAGCTCATCGGCGAAGGCCAGCTCGTCGTGAACTGGGAGGCGTATCCGGAGGACATCGCCCCGTTCCTGCACGCGCACCCGACCCAGAACGAAGCGCTCGGCGAGGCATTCCTGGCCATTGCCGGGAAGCCCCTCCACGCGATGTAGCCGTTTCCCGGCTACCGACCGTCTATAAGCTAAGAACAGAGCACACAATGGTTTTGAAGGAGACAAACGCATGAGCGAATCCGTTAGCCTTCCGGCACTCGGTGAGAGTGTCACAGAGGGTACGGTTACCCGCTGGCTGAAGAACGTGGGCGACCGCGTCGAGGTCGACGAGCCCCTGTTGGAAGTATCGACCGACAAGGTGGACACGGAGATCCCGTCCCCCGTTGCCGGCATCATCGAAGCGATCCTGGTTCAGGAGGACGAAACCGTCGAGGTGGGTACCGCCCTGGTGCTGATCGGTGACGGTTCCGCCGCCGCCGCTCCCGCACCGGCCGCGGCACCCGTGGTCGAGGCTCCGGCCGCGGCTCCCGTGGTCGAGGCTCCTGCAGCCCCCGCCCCTGTCGCAGCCCCGGTCTACGCACCCGCGCCGGTCGCGCCGCCCGTCGCCCAGCCGGTCTACGCCCCGGTCCCCGTCGCAGCACCTGCACCGGTCTTCGCGCCGGTTCCGGTCGCCGCCCCGGCACCCGTCGCAGCACCGGCACCCGTCGTGGCAGAGCCCGCCGTCTCCCGTGGCTCCCACGCAGGCACCTCCGGCTACGTGACCCCGATCGTCCGCAAGCTTGCGAACGAGGCCGGCGTCGACCTGTCCAGCGTCACCGGAACCGGTGTCGGCGGGCGTATCCGCAAGCAGGACATCGAGGCGGCCGTCCCGGCCGCCGGCGCCGCGGTATCCGCTCCGACGTTCGAGGTTTCGCCGTTGCGCGGCACGTCCAAGCCGATGTCCCGGCTGCGCAAGGTCGTCGCAGAACGCGCCGTCATCTCGATGCAGTCGTCGGCGCAGCTGACGACCGTCGTCGAGGTCGATGTCACGCGCGTCGCGATCTTCCGCGACAAGGTCAAGGCGTCGTTCTTCGAGAAGACCGGCAACAAGCTGTCGTTCCTGCCGTTCTTCGCCCTCGCCGCCGCCGAGGCACTGCAGGCGAACCCGATCATCAACGCCACGATCGACGGCGACACGATCGTGTACCCGGCACAGGAGAACATCAGCATTGCCGTCGACACCGAACGCGGTCTGCTGACCCCGGTCGTGCGCAACGCCGGCGAACTCGATCTGGCCGGATTCGCTGCCCAGATCGCCGACCTCGCTCAGCGCACGAGGGACAACAAGCTCAAGCCCGACGAGCTCTCCGGCGGCACGTTCACGCTGACCAACACGGGTTCGCGTGGGGCGCTGTTCGACACTCCCGTCGTGTTCCTTCCGCAGAGCGCGATCCTCGGAACGGGCGTCGTCTACAAGAAGCCGCTCGTCGTGTCCAGCGGTGGCCTCGACGCCATCGCTATCCGGTCGTCGGTCTACCTGGCGTTGTCCTACGACCACCGCATCATCGATGGCGCGGATGCCTCGCGCTTCCTCGTCACGATGAAGCAGCGTCTCGAGGCGGGCGACTTCGAAGCCAATCTCGGCATCTGAGTCGTCGAGCCGGCAGGTTCTGTCAGCCGGCGCCGAAGAACTCGCGTAACCGCCAACCGGCCTCGCCCTTGACCACAAGGACCGAGGCCGGTTCGTCGTTTCCCGGTCCCGCCTCCGGGCCGCCGCTGGACAGGGCCACGAGGGCCAGATTCCCGATCCGGTCGACGAGCATCGGGCCGGAACCGTCGGCGACCGTCTGCGCGCTGGCATCCCTCCCCTCTGCCGGCGCCTGCCCGATCAATCCGGTGTCCTCGGCCAGTGCCGGCGAGTCCGGCTGGGCGATGTCCGCAAGGCACTCCCGATCCGCGGCGACGATGCACCGGGCCCGCAGCCGGAGCAGCACCACCGTGGCACCGACGGGGTCCTCACCCCGGAGGGCCTCCTGGTCGGTCGCGCGCGGACCCGCGACGACGGGCGGGTCCACCGCGGCGGACACTCCCCCGCTCGTGTCGAGAGGCGATGAAGAAGCAGTGCCGACCGCAGCCGGATCCGGTCCGGAGCCGGCCGCCCGCGGTGTGAGCATGGCCCAGCCTCCGACGAGCAGGATGACGACGAAAGACGCGCCGGACAGAATGAGAACGCGGCGCCGCCGGCGAACGGGGTCGTCCGCGGCTCTCCACGTGCCCCGCCGCGTCGCTGGTCGGGAGTGTCGGTCACGAAACGGCTTCGGTCCTGGCCCGAACGCGTGCGCCGCCCGGCCGCGGTGCGCCCGAACCGCCGGTGGCCCGAGCCGCCCTCCCGTCAGGCGTCCACCGATGGTTCGCGCGACCTGAACCGCCCACGCGCGCAGGAGCGGCCCGACGGGTGTGTCCAGAGCGGACTCGAGCCGAGCAAGGCGACCCCGGTCGGGGAAAAGCCTCCGGGTGTCGATCGTCGCCCCGCCGCCCGTGGCGACCTCGGGGCCAGGGAGCCGGACCGGTGCGGCTGGAGACCAGTCGAAGAGGGCCTGCTCGAGCCCGGCCAGGGCCTCCCGGAACGCGCCGGACCGCCGCGACGTGATCAGTTCCGCCGCCGCAGGACGCACGCGTTCCGGAACCCGGTCGAGGACGGCCTGAACCAGCTCGTCGCACCCGCACCGGGCTTCGTCGAGCAGCTCGTCCCGTGCCTGGCCCGGCGGCGGCAGGTCGCGCAGGCCGCCCAGGCCCCCGACGACGGGGCGACCGGCGCCGTCGAAACGCACGTGACCTGGCCCGATCTCCGGATGCACCCAGCCCCGGTCGTAGAGGCCCGCCAAGGTCGCGAGCACCGGGGCCAGGATCGAGACCGCCTCCCCCGGGTCGAGCATTCGCTCGCCGGCGAGGAGCACGCCGAGGGATCCGCCGCGGTCCTCGGCCAGGACGAGGCAGACGCGGCCGTCCGGCAGCGTCGCAACGTCCAGCAACCGGCCCACCCCGCCGTCCGCGATGCTCTCGAGGGCGTGGACCTCCCGGTCGATCGCCGCGTCGCGGGCCGCGTCGCCGGCGGATGCGTCGCGGAACACCTTGAGCACGACAACCTCCCTCTGGACGTTCGTGCCGACCCCGGCAGAGGCGCCGAGATAGATGTCCGCCCTGTCAGCCGAACCGATGCGCCGGAGCACGCGGTAGCCGGCAACGCTCCCGATGACATCCGCTGGCTGTGCCCCGGAAGCGCTCACGCCGGCAGAGCGCTGGCCGGCACGGGATGCCCCGACAGGTGACCTGCCTCTCCGACCTCCCGCACGTCTTGTCACGCGCCGATCATCGCCCGCCGGGACACCGCGAGCGCCCGCGCCGATCGGGCTGTGCACACTCCGTCCGATCCGGTAGCTGGTGAGGACAGGCTGACCTAGACTGGCCCAATGCTCGACTTTCTCGTCGCGGGGCTAAGCGCCAACTCCGTGCCGTATCTCGTGGGCCTTGAGCTCCAGCGCACCGTCCATCGTGCCGTTGTTTCCGGGGAACGCCCGGACACCGTCATCCTCCTCGAACACCCCGCTGTGTACACCGCGGGGAGACGCACGTCCGCCGACGAACGGCCGACGGACGGCACCCCGGTCATCGACACGGACCGGGGCGGCAAGATCACGTGGCACGGTCCCGGCCAGCTCGTGGGCTATCCCATCCTCCGCCTCGCCGAACCCATCGACGTCGTCGGCTACGTTCGCCGCCTCGAGGGCATCCTCATCGACGTCCTCGCCGGGCTCGGAGTCGACGGCCGCCGCGTCCCGGGCCGGTCAGGGGTGTGGGTCGGCCTGCCCGGCTTCGAAGACAAGATCGCTGCCATCGGAATCCGAGTCGCGGAAGGTGTGACCATGCACGGCTTTGCCCTCAACTGCAACAACTCGCTCGAACCATACGAGCACATCATCGCGTGCGGCATCCGCGACGCCGGGGTCACCACCATTTCCCGCGTCCTCGGCCGGGAGGTGACGCCGGAGCAGCTGGTGGAACCGATCCGGGCCCGTTTCGCCGCCGAGCTGGTGGCCGCCGCGTGAGCGCCGTGCCAGAGGGCCGCAAGATGCTCCGGCTCGAGATCCGCAATATGGAATCGCCCATCGAACGCAAACCGGCCTGGATCAAGACGGTCGCCAAGATGGGACCGGAATACCGCAAGCTCCAGGACCTCGTCAAGGGTGAGAACCTGCACACCGTGTGCCAGGAGGCCGGCTGCCCGAACATCTTCGAGTGCTGGGAGGACCGCGAGGCGACCTTCCTCATCGGTGGCTCGCAGTGCACCCGCCGCTGCGACTTCTGCCAGATCGACACCGGCAAGCCTGCGGAGTACGACACCGACGAGCCGCGACGGGTCGCGGAATCGGTCGTGGCGATGAACCTCCGGTACGCGACGGTGACGGGCGTCGCCCGCGACGACCTTCCCGACGAGGGCGCCTGGCTCTACGCAGAGACGATCCGGCAGATCCACGCGCAGAGCCCCGGAACGGGAGTGGAGATCCTCGTCCCCGACTTCTCGGGAAACCCCGAGCTCCTGGGCGAGGTGTTCTCCGCGAAGCCAGAGGTCTTCGCGCACAACGTCGAGACGGTTCCGCGCATCTTCAAGCGAATTCGCCCGGCCTTCCGGTACGACCGTTCCCTCGACGTCATCACCCAGGGTCGCGCTGCAGGCCTCATCACCAAGTCGAACCTGATCCTCGGCATGGGCGAGGAACGCGCAGAGGTCAGCCAGGCGCTCCAGGACCTCCACGATGCCGGAACCGACATCATCACCATCACCCAGTACCTGCGGCCGAGCGCCCGGCACCTCCCCGTCGCCCGGTGGGTCAGGCCGGAGGAGTTCGTCGAGCTGAACGCCGAAGCGGAAGCCATCGGATTCCTCGGTGTGCTCTCCGGCCCGCTCGTGCGATCCTCCTACCGGGCGGGACGCCTCTGGGCGCAGTCGATGCTCGCGACGAACCGCGAGGTGCCCGCCGAACTCCGCCACCTGGCTGACGCCTCCCTCGGGTTCGCCCAGGCCGTCGCCCGTCCGGGCGGCATCAGCGCTGACTCGGCGGAAAATCGGTCATCGGAGATTCTGGCGACTCGGTAAACTCGACAGCATGGCACGCAGCAAGGACAAGACTCCCAAACCCCACAAGGAACCCGGCCGCATCAAGCAGATGTGGCAGGTGTTCCAGATGACCCGGCGGTACGATTCCAAAATCGTTCCGCTTCTCCTCGTGGGCTTCTTCGTGCCGCTCGTGGCCTCGATCATCGTCGCGATCCTTGCGACCGACGGAAACGTTCTCACGCTCGTCCTCTGGATCATCGCCGGGCTCCTCGCCGGGGTGCTCGCGATGCTGATCATCCTCGGCCGGCGTGCTGAGAAGGCCGCCTATTCCCAGATCGAAGGCCAGCCCGGCGCGGTCGGTGCCGTGCTGCGCAGTTCCCTCAAGGGCGGGTGGGTCGGCAGCGAGATGCCCATCGCCGTCAACGGCAAGACCCAGGACGCGGTCTACCGTGCCGTCGGCCGCGGCGGCGTCGTGCTGATCAGCGAAGGCCCGCGCACCCGGACCGCCCGCATGCTGGAAGAGGAACGCCGCACGGTCACCCGTCTCGGCGGCCACGTGCCCGTCACGGTCCTGTCCGTCGGCCCCGATTCCGACGCCGTGCCGCTGCACAAGCTCGCGAGTCGCCTGCGCAAGATCAAGCCGAGCCTGACCAAGGCCGAGGTACTCGCCGTCAACAACCGGCTGAGTTCGATCACGAAGAAGCTTCCGATCCCGAAGGGCGTCGATCCGACCAAGGCCCGCCCCCAGCGCGGCAACTAGGCTCGTCCACCCGTCCACACCGCACGAAAAGAACCCCTCGTCATCGCGACGAGGGGTTTTCGCGTCTGTCCACGCGGCGGTCGGTCGGCGCGGCAGCCCACGCGGCGCGTGACTCAGCCGCGGACGAGGACGGTCCCTGCCACCTTGTCGTGGAAGCCCCGCTGGTCGGAGTCCCAGACCAACGCGGGGAATGCCAGACCGAGCAGCACGGAACGCACGATCGGCCGCCACGGCCCGACCCAGCCTCCCGCGAGCGGGATCACGCGGAGTCCGACGAGGCGGTGGCCGATGCTGCCGCCGATCGTCGGGATGAACACGACCTGGAGCAGGATGTACGTCCCCGTCACGACGAAGCCGTTGTAGTCGAGGAACGTGTAGCGGAACACCGTGAAGGCGAGCGCCATCGCGAGGGCGTAGTCGATCAGCAGTCCGAGCATCCGTCGCCCGGCACGGCCCACCGAAAGCGGGCCCTGGTCGGGAAGCCCGAGTCGCTCCCCCGGCCATCTGCTCGGCGGGAGCTGTCCGAAGGTGGTCGGTTTCGAGGCTGAGGGAGGCACGGGATGATCCTAGCCAAGGGCACCGCCTGTAACATGTGAGAAACAAAGCCGTCACAGCTGAGTAATGCTGCCGTAATACTCTCTGGGTAGCCGCCGTGCGCGACTTTCTGTCATTAAGGCCCTCGTCGTTTGGAGTAAACCCGCATGTTCCGCGATTCGTCAGAAGTACTCAAGTTCATCAAGGACACTGACGTCAAGTTTCTTGACATTCGCTTCACCGACCTCCCCGGTGTGCAGCAGCACTTCAACATCCCCGCGTCGACGGTCGATGAGGAATTCTTCACGGTCGGCCAGATGTTCGACGGTTCGTCGATCCGCGGCTTCGCCTCCATCCACGAGTCGGACATGCAGCTCATCCCGGACGTGACGACGGCATACGTCGACGCCTTCCGCGCCGAGCGCACGCTCATCATGCTCTTCGACATTTACAACCCGCGCAACGGCGAGATCTACTCCAAGGATCCCCGCCAGGTCGCGAAGAAGGCCGAGAAGTACCTCGAGTCGACCGGCATCGCCGACACCGCCTTCTTCGCCCCCGAAGCCGAGTTCTACATCTTCGACGACGTGCGTTACGAAGTGAACCAGTACTCGAGCTTCTACGCCGTGGACTCCAGCGAAGGTGCCTGGAACTCCGGCAAGAAGGAAGAGGGCGGCAACCTCGCCAACAAGACCCCGTACAAGGGCGGCTACTTCCCCGTCAGTCCCGTCGACCAGCACGTCGACATGCGCGACGACATCTGCCTCAAGCTCATCGACGCCGGCCTGATCCTCGAACGCAGCCACCACGAGGTCGGCACCGGCGGTCAGGGTGAGATCAACTACCGCTTCGACACCATGGTCCACGCGGCGGACGACCTCCTCAAGTTCAAGTACATCGTCAAGAACACGGCGCACGAATGGGGCAAGACGGCGACGTTCATGCCCAAGCCGCTCTTCGGCGACAACGGTTCCGGCATGCACACCCACCAGTCCCTGTGGGCCGGCGGCAAGCCGCTGTTCTATGACGAGGCCGGCTACGGCGGACTCTCCGACATCGCACGCTGGTACATCGGCGGCCTGCTCAAGCACGCCCCGGCGGTCCTCGCGTTCACGAACCCCTCGGTGAACTCCTACCACCGCCTCGTCCCCGGCTTCGAAGCACCGGTCAACCTGGTCTACTCGGCCGGCAACCGCTCGGCCTCGATCCGCATCCCGATCACGGGCACCAACCCGAAGGCCAAGCGCATCGAGTTCCGTGCGCCCGACGCCTCCGGAAACCCGTACCTCGCCTTCGCCGCCCAGCTCATGGCCGGCCTCGACGGGATCAAGAACCGGATCGAGCCGCACGAGCCTGTCGACAAGGACCTCTACGAGCTCCCGCCCGAAGAAGCCAAGAACATCCCGCAGGTTCCCGCTTCCCTCGAGGAGGCTCTGCTGGCCCTCGAAGCCGACCACGACTTCCTCCTCGCCGGCAACGTGTTCACGCCTGAACTGATCGAGACCTGGGTCAGCTTCAAGCGCGAGCAGGAAATCAAGCCGCTCGCCCAGCGCCCGCACCCGTTCGAGTACGAACTGTACTACGGGGTCTGAGTCGCGCAGGCCGGACGACGGCCGCAGCACGGACAGAAGGACCGCACCCGGAATGGGTGCGGTCCTTCCGTTTGTCCGGGCCGGGTTCTGGTCAGCCGAAGACGAACGCCGGCTCACGCTGGATGGTGCGGTCCGCGATGCCGTGGGCCTCGGCGGCGCGGGCAGGGTGTACCGTCGCCTTCCCGATCGACAGCACGTTCCAGCCTTCCGCCGCCCACGCCGCGGAATCCAGGCAGTTCCGGCCGTCGATCACCGTGCGCGTGCGAACGAGCGCGCCCAGTGCTGCCGGATCCGCAGCCAGGAACTCCGGCCATTCGGTCAGCACGAGAACGGCATCCGCTCCGGAGACGGCATCCGCAACCGAGTCCGCATAGCCGAGCGTCGGGAAAATCCGTTCCGCCGTTCCGCGCGCCTGGGGGTCGTAGACGACGACCTGGGCGCCGCGCAACTGCAGGGCAGCAGCGACGTTGAGTGCGGGCGAGTCGCGGACATCGTCGGTGTGCGGTTTGAAGGCTACCCCGAGCACGCCGATCCGGCGGTTCAGGACCGAACCGCCACAGGCGTCGATGGCCCTGTCGATGACGCGCTGCCGCTGGCCCATGTTGATCTCGTCGACCTGCTGGAGCAGGCCGGCCGCGGCGAACGCACCGAGCTCGTTGGAACGGTGCATCAGGCCACGGATGTCCTTCGGCAGGCAGCCGCCGCCGAATCCGAGCCCGGCATTCAGGAACTGCCGGCCGATCCGCTTGTCGTACCCGAGCGCATCCGCCAGCTGGGAGACATCGGCGCCCGCGGCCTCACAGACCTCGGAGATCGCGTTGATGAAGGAGATCTTGGTCGCGAGGAACGCGTTGGCGCTGACCTTGACCAGCTCAGCGGTCGGCAGGTCGACGACGATGACAGGTGTGCCGTTTCCGATCGGGTAGGCGTACACCTCGCGCAAGAGCGCTTCGGCGGCCGCGGACGCTCCGCCGAGGACGAGGCGATCCGGGGCGAGAGTATCCTCAACGGCCTTGCCCTCGCGCAGGAACTCCGGGTTCCAGACGAGTTCCGCGGTCACGAAGTCCGGCATCGACTCGGCCACGATCTCGCGCAGGCGCGCGGCCGTGCCGACCGGCACGGTCGACTTGCCGACGATGAGGCCGTCCCGCACGAGGTTGGCGGCAACCTGCCTGGTGGCGTCCTCCACGTAGCTGAGGTTCGCCGCGAAGCTCGTGGATTTCTGCGGGGTTCCGACGCACACGAAGTGCACGTCCGCAAACGCGGTGGCCTCGGCGATGTCGGTCGTGAACCGAAGGCGGCCGCTCGTCACATGAGTCAGCAGAAGCTCGGGCAGACCGGGTTCGTAGAACGGCACGATTCCCTTGCTGAGCGCGTCGACCTTGCGCTGGTCCGTGTCGACCCCGATGACCTCGAACCCCATTTCGGCCATGGCCGCCGCGTGGGTTGCCCCGAGGTAGCCGGTGCCGATGACGCTGATCCGCGGCGCACGCAGGATTGGGGCGCCGGTCGTTCCGACGACGTCGGCCGCCTCGGTGGATGCTGGTGTCGCGGTCATGATGTCCTTCCGGTCACGAGGTGGTGCGGAGTGCGGTCGGTGGGTTCGAGGGTCACTTGGCGGGTACCAGGGTGAAGTTGGCCGCCGGGTTACTCAGTCCCGCACTGAATGCGGCGAGGCTCTCCGGCCGGGAGTCGATGCGCCAGTCATTGGTGCCGAGCTCCCCGCCGACGAAGCTCGAGACCGCGAGGTCGAACCACGAGACGCCGATGATGTCGTCGTTCTCCGGTTTCGCGAGCGATTCGAACAGGCTCGTGATCCACGCGACCTTGTGGCCACCGGTCTCGGTCGCGCCCACCTCGGCGAGCACGATGGGCTTCCCGGTGAGCTGGCGCAGCTGGGCCAGGCTCCGACCGAAGGTGTAGTCGAAGGTGTAGTTGTTCCTGGTGTCCGTGCTTGTCGGCGGGCGCAGGTACCCGGACAGGCCGACCCAGTCGACGTAGTCGTCGCCGGGGTACATGCCGGCCAGGTATTCGGGGGTCTGGTGGGTCGCCGTCAGGTTGTTGATGATGTTCGGTGCCCACACCCACAGGGCGAACTGGTTCGCGCCCTCGGTCTCGAAGATGTCGTGCACGTGGTGCCACATCTTCACGAAGTCGCCCGGGTTATTGCCGTTGATGGCTTTACCCCTCCCGTTGTCCTCCGCCCACGGGTACCACACCGAGTTCATCTCGTGGTCGAACCGGATGGCGACCGGAAGGCCCGTTGCCACGACATCCTTGGCGTACTGGTGCAGGTAGGCGTCGAACGAGCCGTCGATGATGTTCGGCAGCGAATAGTCCGGCGCGTCCGTGACGCCGTTCTTGGCGTTGATCGGACGTGATTCCCAGGTCATCAACGGCATGGAACCGTGGGCCCAGGCCCGGGTGACGGCTTCGGACCGGAATGCCTCGTCCCAGCCGCTGAAGTAACCCGTCACCGTCGGCTGCACGCCGACGCTCACGCTCGTCGCATCGAACGTCGCCCAGTTGAACGGAGCCTGCTGCGTGTACATGCCGAAGAAGCGGCTCGTGGGATTCCGGATCTCAGCCAGAGTCGGCGCCGAGATCGGCGTCACGCTTGCGGTGCTGGACCCGGTCTTCACCGTTGGCGCCTTGCCGGGACCCGCGACGGGCGCGGCGTGCGCGGCATCCGCCTGGGCCGCGAGTTGGGCGACCTCGTTCTGGGCTCCCAGGAGTGCGCTCTCGGCGGCGCGCACCCGCTCCTGAGCGGTGGCGAGTCCCTTGGTGTTGCCCGCCGCGACGACGGACGCGGCCTGCTTGGCACGGGCCAGTTCGCTGGAGCGCGTGTTGAGCCGGCCCTGGAGGGCGGTGAGTTGCGCCTTCAAATCCTTGTTCTGCGCCACGAGGGAACCGTCGGCTTGTTCTGTTCCCGAGATGACCGCGGACAGTGCCTGGGAGACGGGGCTTCCCGGTGAAGACCAGACGACCCAGGAGAGGGTGGCGAGGACGACTCCGAGCGCGATGATGCCCACACCGGACCGGCGTGACTGGGCCGAGGTGGCGGCCCACCAGGATGGTTGCTTAGACAATGAAGAACGCCTCCAGGAACAGAATCGAAAAGCCGATGAGATAGGGAATGCCGGCCTTGAGGTTGTGACGGCGGATCGGACGGGTGCGCCGCACGACCTCGCTCGATGCGACCTTCACGACCGGCCGCTCGAGGACACGGGTCTGCCCTCTGCCGTCGTCGAACCCGAGACGCACCACGAGGTCGTCATCGGGGTAGGAGCTGGCCTCGGCGAATTCGGTTTCGAACTCGGGATCGAAGTCGGTGGGAATGGTCGCCCCGAGCCGCACCGGTGACGATGCGGGGTTCTCGGATGACCTGAGATTCGACAGGTCGGTGTCGGTGCCGCCTGTCCCCCCTGCGTACGCGCCTGACCTGGTTCCCCAGCCGCTCGCGTGCGCCATCCGGAAGAAGCCGAACAGCCGGATCGGCATGAGGAAGAACGTCGAAATGAGGATGAAGACCGGGAGCCGGAAGAAATCCGTCGGCTTCTCCGCGAGGTGGCGGACCTGACGGATCGCCATGCTGACCACAGACGAGGCCACCATCAGCAGCACGACGGTGACGAGTCCGCCCTGGACACCGTATTCGTCGAGGAAGCCCTGGTAGAAGTTGAAGCCCTGGCCGGTCACCGACCGGTAGATCCAGCCGAGGAAGACCCCGGCGAGAATGAATGGCAGCGCGATGTCCAACACCATGAAGAACGCGAGGAGCGGGGCATGACCCAGCATCCACGGGAGCATCCGCAGGGTGTTGTACTGGCTTCCGCGAGCCCACCGCAGCTGCTGCTTGAAGAGCTTCTTCACCTTCAGGGGTGCGTCCGTGTAGACGAGGCTCGTGTGCTGGTAGACCGTGCGGTATCCCTCTTTGAGGGTGAGGTTGGTCAGGGTGCGGTCGTCGGAGACTTCGAGGAAGACGCCCATGAACTTCTCGGTCATGAACTTGTCCATCACCCGCATCATGATCGTCCGCCGGAACGCGATGGTGCGCCCGGGGAGGCAGCCGACCTGGCCGACGACACTCTGCGCCGGCATCGAGTACAGGGCGCGGGAATTCTCGAGCCAGTCCGCCCACCGCGTGATCCAGTTGCGGTCCGGATCGAGGATCCGCTGACGGGTGGTGACGCCGCCGACCTTCTCGTCGGCGAACGGCTTGATGAGCTCCTCGAGGGCGTTCGGCATCCACACCGTGTCGGAGTCGACGAGGATCGTGATGTCCCCCGTCGACAACGTGGTGCCGATCATCACGGCGTTGCGTTTGCCGGGGATGGGCGTGTGTACCCAGCGGACGAGTGGGGCGAACTCCTCACACACCGTGACGAGACCCGGATTCTCCGGGCCGTTGATCACGACGATGATCTCGCCGGGCCCCTGTTCGACCATTCGACCGATCACGTCGCGGAAGAGGTCGAGAGGTTCGTCGAGCACGGGCACGACGACGCTGGTGGTGAGGTCACAGGACTCGGTGTACGGGCGATACCTCGAGGACAGGATGACTTTCAGGAGCCAGACAAACCAGATGAGCGCCGAGTACACGGCGAACATGTAGACCTCTGGATGCCCCTCCAGCATGTGCCGGATTTGCAGGATGAAGATGAACATGACGAACCCCGATTCTCATTAGTCACGCTGAAGTCCGCGGCAGTGAGGACGGTTTGTGTTTCGGGGTACCTGAATAGTGACCGCCCCCCGCCCGGGGCGCAAATGCGCGACACGCGCGGCGTGACGCTCGCGTCGCGCGCCGCCAGACCATCGGAAACCGGCCGGGACGCGTCACCGGAAAGTCACGATCGAGCCCCGCCGCCGCTCTTCTCCATCGCTGCGCTCAGGCGCGAGCGCCCCCTCAATGCACAGATGGGCGGCGTATTCCGCCCAGCCATCATGTGCGGTCGGCGCGTCACGATCGTCGGAGCTACCGACGTCGCCGTGCGCCGGATCCGGAGGTCCTGGCCCGCCTCGCGCCGTCCAAAATCCAGACGAGTGCGGAGCTTTCGACGATGACAGTTCTCCGGGATTTAACCTGGCCGACCCAATCCGCCACCCGGTCTTGGCCGGGAACAGCCTGAATCGTCGCCGTGAATCGGCTGGATATCTACCCGGCGAAGGGTCCCGCGTGTTCGACCGGGCCGTAGAAACGACGCTCGAACACGGCGCGGGCACGCCGGGTGACGGCGAGGTAGTCGTCCTCGAGCCGGTTGGCGGATCCCGGCGGGTATTCGAGGATCCGTGCGATGCCCTCGAGCTGGATGCGGTCGGTCGGGAGCGTGTCCGCGGTCCGGTTCATCCACAGGGTCATGGCCGAACGGCACCGGGAGGCGAAGATCCACGCCGCCCGGAGGGTCTCGGCATCGGCGTCGCTCACGAGCCCGGCCCTGGCGGCGGCGTGCAGGGCGCCGAGGGTCGAGTGCGTGCGCAGTTCGGGGATCGCCGCTGCGTGCTGCAACTGCAGCAACTGGACGAACCACTCGACGTCACTGAGCGAACCGCGCCCGAGCTTGAGGTGACGGTTCGGGTCTGCGCCCTGCGGCAGCCGTTCCTTCTCGACGCGCGCCTTCATCCGTTTGATCTCCCTGACCGCCTGGTCGTCGATCGCAACGGGGAAGCGAACCGAGTCCGCGAGGGCCTCGAAGTCGGCGAGAAGGCGGGCATCCCCGGCGACGCCCCTGCCCCGGAGGAGCGCTTGCGCTTCCCAGGTCAGCGACCAGCGCCGGTAGTAGGCCTCGTAGGAGTCGAGGGAGCGGGCGACGGCACCATTCTTCCCCTCCGGACGCAGCCCGAGGTCGAGGTCGAGCGGCAGGCGGCTGTCCTCCGTGAGACGTTTGAGTTCGCGGGCGATGAACATCGCCCGGGTGTGAGCGGCCTCGCCCGTGACGACTCCCGCCCGGAACACGTACATCACGTCGGCGTCCGAGCCGAAGCCCAGCTCCGCTCCCCCGAAGCGACCCATGCCGATCACCGCGAATTCGATGCCGTCGGCGTCCCCGTCCGGCTCACCGCGGAGGCCGGTGCCGCGGATCGCAGCCGTGACGCCCTCGATCACCGTCGCGGTGACGTCGCTGAGGCCCGTCGCGAGCTGGTCGATGCTGATCCGCCCGAGGATGGACGAGAACGCCAGGCGCAGGATCTCGCGGCGCCTGGCCGTCCGCAGGACGGATGCCGCGGCATCCGGTGTCTGATGGCGGGCCAGGACCGCGCGGGTCTCCTCACGCAGCACGGTGAGGGGTCGTGGGCGCAGGTCGTTCTCGTTCTCGAGCCACGCGACCGATTCCGGAATCGTTTCGAGGAGTTCGCCGACGAATCGGGAGGAGGACAGCACCCGGGTGAGCCGTTCGGCGGCGCCGGAGGAATCACGGAGCATCCGGAGGAACCAGTACGTCGATCCGAGACTGTCGCTGAGTCGCCGAAAGGCCAGCAGACCGTAGTCGGGGTCTGCACCTTCCGAGAACCACTGCAGGAGCACGGGAAGAAGGTGGCGCTGGATCGTCGCACGCCGCGACACACCGCCCGTGAGTGCCGCGATGTGGGCGAAGGCACCCTTGGTGTCGCGGAACCCGATCGCCGCGAGCCTGGCCTCCGCCTGCGCGCTCGTGAGGACGAGGTCGCCGTCGGGGAGCGCAGCGACGGCGGAGAGCAACGGCCGGTAGAACAGGCGCTCATGCAGTCCGCGCACCCGGTGTTTCGTGTCCGCCCACCGCGTGCTGAGCTGGGCGGCGCCCGCGGCGAGCCCGGTCGCACGGGCGAGGATGCGCAGGCTCGCCTCGTCCCGCGGCACGAGGTGGGTGCGCCGCAGCCGGTAGAGCTGCAGGCGGTGTTCCATCAATCGCAGCATCCGGTAGTCCTGGGAGAATTCCGCCGCCTCTGCACGGCCTACATAGCCGGATTCGGCGAGGGCTGCGAGTGCGGGGAGCGTCCCGGCCTGACGGACGCCCTCATCGGCCTGCCCGTGAACGAGCTGGAGGAGCTGGACGGTGAACTCGATGTCGCGCAGCCCGCCGGGGCCGAGCTTGAGCTGAACGTCGACCTCGTCGTCGGGGATGTTGTCGGTCACCCGTTCCCGCATCCGCTGGACCGACTCGACGAAGTTCTCCCGGCTGGCGCTCGTCCACACCTTCGGCCCCACGGCCGCGAGGTACCGTTCTCCGAGCCCGGCATGGCCGGCGAGCGGCCTCGCCTTGAGGAGGGCCTGGAACTCCCAGCTCTTCGCCCACCGCTCGTAGTACGCGATGTGCGAGTCCAGGGAACGCGCGAGTGCCCCCGACTTTCCCTCGGGGCGCAGGTTCGGGTCGACCTCCCACAGCTCGGGTTCGAGTGTCGGCTGGTTGAGCCCGCGCATCAGCAGGATCGCCAGCCTGGTCGCGATGTCGACGGCACGGCCGGACTCGAGCCCGGATTCGGGGTCTGCCTCCGCGACGAAGATGACATCGACGTCGCTGACGTAGTTGAGTTCCCTGGCTCCGGCCTTCCCCATGCCGATCACGGCGAGCCGGGTCGCGCGTACCTGGTCGACGGGGAAGACGCCAGGCGCGGCAACGGGCGCCGACGACATCGCGCGAGCCACCGCGAGGGAGCCCTCGAGCGCCGCCGCGGCGAGATCGGACAGCGCCCGCGCGACCCCGTCGAGGCCGGCGACCGGGTCGGCCTGCTCGAGATCGAACGCGGCGACCTCCGCGAGCCTCCGCCGATATCGTACCCGCAGTGCCACCCAGCCGGCGTCGTCGACGAGGGTCGCGACGCCGTCGACCGCGCCGACCGCGGCGAGCAGGTCCCGGGTGAGCTCCTCTGGTCCGGGAAGGACCTGTGACCGGGTGGCGAGCACGCCGAGCTCCTCCGGATGCCGCAGGAAGAATTCGGTCAGGCCGCGAGACGCGCCGAGCACGAGGAGGAGGCGAACGGGCGCACCCGGGCACGCCAGGAGCGCCAGGAGTTCCGTCGGCGCCTGCCGGAGCAGATTGATCAGGCCCGAGAGTGCCGCGTCCGGGCTCGCCGTGCGCGCGAGCAACGGCAACAGCTCTGCAGAATCGGGCCCGCCGAGGCTGAGGACCTCGTCGAGGCACGCCCGGACCTCACCGAGATCAGCGAAGCCGACCCTCGCGAGTTCGGTGAGGGTCAGCGCCTCTCGCGCCATCGTGCGCTACAACATCTCGAGGTTCTTTTGCAGCTCGAACGGAGTCACCTGGGAGCGGTATTCCTTCCACTCCTGTCGCTTGTTGAGCAGCACGTAGTTGAACACGTGCTCGCCCAGGGTCTCGGCGACGAGTTCGGATTCCTCCATGAACTGGATGGCGTGGTCCAGGCTTGCCGGCAACTGGCGGTAGCCGAGGGCGCGACGTTCGGTGTCGCTGAGACCCCAGACGTTGTCCTCCGCTTCCGGCGGCAGTTCGTAGCCCTCTTCGATGCCCTTGAGTCCGGCAGCGAGCATGAGCGAGTATGCGAGATACGGGTTCGCCGCGGAATCGATCGCCCGGTATTCGATGCGGGAACTGTTTCCCTTGTTCGGCTTGTACAGCGGAACGCGGATGAGCGCGGACCGGTTGTTGTGGCCCCAGCAGACGAAGCTCGGGGCCTCGTCGCCACCCCAGAGCCGCTTGTACGAGTTCACGAACTGGTTCGTGACCGCGGTGATCTCCGGCGCGTGCTTGAGCAGGCCCGCGATGAACTGGCGCCCCGTGCGGGACAGCTGGTACTGCGCGCCCGCCTCGTAGAAGGCGTTCGTCTCGCCCTCGAACAGGGAGAGGTGGGTGTGCATGCCAGAGCCTGGCTGGTCGGACATCGGCTTCGGCATGAACGTCGCGTAGACGCCCTGCTCGATGGCGACCTCCTTGATGACCGTGCGGAAGGTCATGATGTTGTCGGCCGTCGACAGCGCGTCCGCGTAGCGGAGGTCGATCTCGTTCTGGCCGGGGCCGGCTTCATGGTGACTGAACTCCACGGAGATGCCGAGTTCCTCGAGCATCCGCACGGAACGGCGCCGGAAGTCGTGAGCGGTCCCGCCGGGGACGTTGTCGAAGTAACCGGCAGAGTCGACGGGAACGGGCCCGTCCTTGCCATACTTCGACGACTTCAGGAGGTAGAACTCGATCTCCGGATGCGTGTAGAACGTGAAGCCGCGATCCGCCGCTTTGGCGAGAGTGCGCTTGAGCACGTTGCGCGGGTCGGCAACCGCGGGCTGCCCGTCCGGGGTTGTGATATCGCAGAACATGCGCGCGGTCGGGTCGACTTCGCCCCGCCACGGCAGGATCTGGAACGTTGTGGGATCCGGATGCGCGAGGACATCCGCTTCGAAGGAACGGGTCAGGCCCTCGATGGCCGAGCCGTCAAAACCGAGACCTTCCGCGAATGCGCCCTCGACCTCGGCCGGTGCGATCGCAACCGATTTCAGGGTGCCGACGACGTCCGTGAACCAGAGACGAATGAACTTGATGCCCCGTTCCTCGATGGTACGAAGAACGAAGTCGCGCTGCTTGTCCATCCACGCCCTTTCTTGTTGATCACTAGGTTACTGGCTGTCGTGACCTCGCGTGCGAAAAGGGCCCCCGGGAGCGGAATCGGTCGCTGGCTACACTGGAGGCATGCCAGAGTCGACCGCGTCAGACGCTCCCCGTTCCGTCAATGATCTGAATCCCTTCGTTCCCGCTCCGGCCGGACCCAAGCGGGTGCGCACCCGACACTTCTCGAACGCGAAGCAACATGGCATCCCGATTACCGGCCTGACCAGCTACGACATGCTCACGGCCCAGATCTTCGACCAGGCAGGGATTGATTTCCTCCTGGTCGGCGACTCGGCAGGCAACAACGTCTTCGGCTACGAGACGACGCTCCCCGTCACCGTCGACGAACTGATCCCGCTCACCCGCGCGGTCGCGCGGGCCGTCACCCGCGCCCTTGTCGTCGCCGACATGCCCTTCGGCTCATACGAGACCGGGCAGACCGAGGCGCTTCACACCGCGGTGCGGTTCATGAAGGAAGCGCAGGCGCACGCGGTCAAGCTCGAGGGCGGAGTACGCAGCCACAAGCAGATCAAGCGCATCGTCACGAGCGGAATCCCCGTGATGGCCCACATCGGCTTCACGCCGCAGAGCGAGCACGGCCTCGGCGGCCACATCATCCAGGGTCGCGGCGACGCCGCAGAGCAACTCCTCGAGGACGCCCTCGCTGTCCAGGACGCCGGCGCGTTCGCGGTCGTCCTGGAGATGGTGCCGGCCACCGTTGCGGCCGAGGTCACTCGCAAGCTCGAGATCCCCACGATCGGCGTGGGGGCCGGCCCCGACGTCGACGGCCAGCTCCTGGTCTGGACGGACTTCGCCGGCATGACCGAGGGCCGGGTGCCGCGTTTCGTGCGGCAGTATGCCAACGTGCGCAGCGTCCTCACGGATGCGGTGCACCAGTTCAAGTCGGACGTCGAGACCGGCGTGTACCCCGGTCCTGAGCACAGCTACGAATAGCGGTCAGCGGTCCTCCGCAGCGTCCTCCGCCGCCCACTTGGCGCTGTTCGCGCGGAGCTTCTCGAGGGCATGGGCGGCCTCGTCGCGGGTTGCGAACGGCCCGACACGATCGACGGCGAGAGAGACCATTCCCTCTTCGACGGCGCCCGTGCGCAGGTTGTACCAGAACTGGTGCTCAGTATCTTCGGCCATAAGCTAGATTCTATGCCTAAGGATTCCGCCGGTCACCTGTTGCCAGGCCCGGTCTCCCCCACCCGTCCCGTCC